>NZ_JAKZEQ010000055.1:0-11551 GCF_022549155.1 Lactiplantibacillus sp. ME-2 | reverse complement strand
AAGGCATGACTTATAAGATGATTGAACGAAAGACGGGGATTAGTAAACGCACGCAACAGAGAAGGTTTAAGTTGATTTCATAGATGGTTAAGATGGAGGCGTAGCGTGGATTGTACAGTTGCATTAAGAAGTATAGGAATCAAATAACCAAATCAAACTAGGCGGTAAGTTGCCGATAGAATATCGACAGCTTACCGCCTATAAAAGACAATCATTATTCGCTTGAACTTTTAGGATAGCTTATCATTGTTAGGGTTTTGTAATCTTTGAACATGACTAGTTTGCCGTTTCTAAGCGACTTTTTTCAGTTGACGTTGCTACTAAATGTCGATAGTAATTAGCCATCGTTAAATGATAATATGGTTGTACCCAAATGGCTGCAATCCCAAATGTGACCATTATAAGCAATCCCCAGCCAATAAAACTTATCTGTAACATAAAATATTCCCACTTATGGCCATTCATTAGTGCTCGACTTTTTGAAATAGCATCACGACAACTTATCGATTGTTGTTGATCAATAGCATCACGATAAATATAATAGGCTTGAGAATAAGCTAAGCTTTTAATAATTCCAGGAACAAGTAATAAAAAAGTCCATAAAAAAATCCAAACGAATGACAATAGTGAAATCAAAATACTGCCAATAAAATAATCCCCACGGCTAACAATTGTAAAGGATTTTTTTAGGGGATCTGAAAAAGTTTGCGATTCCCGGAATAAATCAACCAAGACATATGAGATACCTACAATTAAAAATCCCGCTAATAATGATGAAAAAAGGCCAATTGTATCCCAAGAGCCCCAAATAGAACTAACTGAGGGATCCACTACTTGAACATTGACATTATCAGACTTGAAATTAGCTCCTTCGGCAATCAATTCAATGACAAAAACAGGTAAAAATAATAAGAGAAAGAAAACAAAATTTCCATTTAATAAATCTTTAGCTTCTTTCTTCAACTGATAACGGCTCATAATAATTCCTCGCTTCATATTTGATTAATGGTTCTATTATTATACCATGGAAAATTTTTGAGTTGGCTATGATAAAATAAGAAAGTTGCCTTACAATCCTGCAACGGATTGGGGGTGTATCTATTTGTTTAACTCACTTTTTGCCCCACTTGTAGTCGGCTTAGTAACCGCTTGGTTTACCGATTGGCTAAAACGGAAACACCGCAAGTAAAAGAAAAAGGCAATTTAGCCCACTAAAAAACCCTCAACGACTTCCACTCGTTGGGGGTTTTGGTGTATCTATAAGTTACTCACTCTTTGCAAATGCAATTATATCACGCCATGAAGTCATTAATCAATTTGTTGCGCAACTTATAATAAAAAATATCTTCTTTTCTCAAATAATTCGCCAATATTTAAGCTTGTCGTACCAGTAAATTTGGCTGGGTGAGGTTTTCCATTTGAATCATAACTCGTTAATTGATAATCGTAGTTACCATAACCGTCCTCATCACGTCCAAAAAGCTGGATAGAATCTTTCAACAACACGAAAAGAGCTAGTAAATGAGTAAATGAAATTTACTCATTTACTAGCTCTTTATTTGACGAACAGCCACAAAATCAAGATAAAAGTAGTACTAATGGAATACATAAAACGCATAAAGGTATTTATTTGGTGGTATAAATAGGTTTCAACAATTAGTCATACCTATTATCTGTTAACATTAAATTTCTTTCAATACCTTATAAAGGTTGTCCGTTTAATTCCTGTATTACGGGCAACATCGACATCACTCATGCCCCTCATTTTGAATGGTATTCATAATCTTAGTTAAATCCTGATTGTTTCTGTCTAACTAATCTAGTTTGTATTCAAACTATCAGCTAATTGCTGGGCAGCCAACAACATTAAATCCTTAATTTGTTCTGGTGACTCAGGATGATCTTGGCCTAACCAGACACGTAGAATATTGGTAAAACCACCTAGTTGAAAAGCCATCACATAATTCACTTGGGTAGGAGTGCCCTGAACATGCCAGGGAGCCGCAAACTGTTGATAACGGGGGATTGCTTTTTGCTGCCAAATTTCATTCATGTGATCAAATAAGCCTTGGCGGATCAATAATTGAATTAAATCTCGTTTTTGCCACCAAAAATTTAAAAAAATGTCAAAAGTAGTTTTTAACATCATTTCCCCTACCTGTGGTTTCTGCTGGAGCAATTGTTCAAAGTACTGATCGAACAACTGATCACACAGGTAATTAATAACCGCTTCTTTATTTTTAAAAGAATGATAGAATGTTTTTCGTGATAATTCAGCGGTTTGGGCAATTTCAGTAATAGAAATATCCTGAAAATTCTCTTGTGCCATTAAATTTATAAGGGCGTCACATAACCATTGCTTAGACTGTTCAACCATACGCTGCTTTCCGTTCATTTTATTAACATCTCCTCTACTATCGGTAACAAATTATAGCAATCTGTGGCACTTAGCCAATTAGGATTGTTTTAATACTTAGGGCTAATTATACTAAAGACTGCAAATAAAGGTAACAAATGTTTCCTTTATATTCATTTGTTACCGAAAGGAGCGCTTGATAGATGTCAAAAGCTACTAAAATTATCAGTTTCATCGGGTTAACCATTGCGATGTTTATGGGTACCTTAGACAGTACCATCGTCAACATTGCTTTACCCAAAATTATGACCCATTTCAATGCCAGTCTAACTGATACAAGTTGGGTTGCCACCATCTATACGTTAGCCTTAGCCGTGTTTATGATCACGGGTTCAAAGATTGCTGATCGTTATGGTCGTAAAAAAATTATGTTATTAGGATTAGCCTTATTTGGCGGCTTTTCAGCGGCTTGTATGCTGGCAACGTCGTTACCAGAATTGATTGCTTTTCGATTTTTTCAAGGATTAGGCGGTGCCATTATCACCCCGATTGTCTTACCAATGGGAATTGAAATATTTGGCAAAGCGCATATGTCCAAGATTGCTAGCGTTGTGGGCGCGGTAACGGCTTTAGCCGCTGCCGGGGGGCCACCGATTGGTGGCGTGATTATTGAATATGCTTCTTGGCGCTGGGTATTCGGCATTAATGTCCCCTTAACCATTGTAGCCTTTCTAATTATAGCTATGGGGGTAAGGGAATCATATGACGAATCCTTGGCGGGGAGAATTGATTTACCAGGAACGATTCTTTTAACACTAGGCTTGGGTGGTTTAACTTTTGGCCTACTAGAAGGCCGCCAATATGGTTGGCAATCGGGCATCATCTTAGGAACACTCATTGGCGGCGTATTAGCTATTGGTTTGTTCATCCTTATCGAAAGTAAAGTCAAACACCCACTACTTGAATTAGATTTGTTTCGTGAAAAAACCTTAACTGCTTCTAGTTTAGTTTACTTTTTAACTGGCTTTGCGTTAGTTAGTCCCACCCTGATTTTAAATTATTTTTTACAAGACGTTCTGAACGATACAGCGTTACATGCAGCCCTAATTATTATTCCAGTTTCCTTAACAATCATGGTAGCGATGCCTTTGGGAACTAAGTTATTTGATCAAGTTGGCGCAGTTCCGGTTACTTTGATTGGCCTCTTAGTCATGGCAGCTAGTTTACTGCTCTTGTCGTTTATCACCACCACAACGCCTAAAGCTGTTATCATTACTTTTCTGGTGATTAACGGTGTTGGTTTTGGGTTCTCTTCGGTTTCGTTAGTGGCCTCGGTTAAGCATTTGCCCAAAAATAAAAGTGGGATTGGTTCGGGAATTGTTAACGCAGCGCGTCAAATTGGCACCTGTTTAGGAATTGCAATTCTAGTAACGGTCCTTGATAATAATGTCAATACAGCTAAGCAGCATATTCATCAAGATGCCATTCAAATTGTTGATCGACAGCAATTATCACCCAAAGTAAATAAAGTGGCTCATCAACAATTGAATAGCCTATTTTCCACTACTGGATCAGCCAAATTAACAACTAAAAACAAACAGACGAACCTAAGACGTGCCCTTAAACAAGCGGCCAAATCTCAAGTTGATTTACCACAACCCCAAAAGGGAACCGATCTTCACCAGGTCTATCAAGCCCAGAAGAAGTTAGCACTAGCTACTGACAACTTAAAAGCGGGTAACCAGCAACTAACACTTACCTTAACCAGGTTAGAAAATCAAAATACCGCTATATCTAAACTGTCAGTAGCTTCTCAAAAAATTAATTTGGGAAATCAGAAAATAAGCCAGGGCCAGAAAAAGTTGTTAGTAGGTCTCAAACAATTGGCACAAAAAGAAGCTTTAACGACAGCTTTGAGAAAAATTAAGCATACTAAGAATCGACAGATCAGCCAGGCCTTCAGTCATACCTACTTAGTAGGAGCGATGATTGTTTTGATTCTGTCGCCGATTGCTTTGTTGACAGATCGTAAGCCTTTAAAAAGTTGACCGGTGGGCTTGTTCGTAACTTAATTCGATACGGATTACAAGCTAAATCTAAAAAGGTACCTCGAATATGAGGTGCCTTTTTAGGTAGTTTCTTAGATGTTATTTGTTTTATCAGTATCATTTGTATATTTTCGGTATCAAATGATGTAAAATGATACTGAAAGGAGCGAGATGATCCTGAAAAAATTTGATTATAAAACTTTAAATAATTTAGAAATAACTTCTTCAATGAATGACAAGTTGAACCAAATTTATGAACTTAAAGGTCGTTTATCAGCTACGTCAATTACCTACAAAGAAGCCCTAGATCACTTGGTTAATGTTGCTAAAGTCCAGAGTACTGATGCTTCTAATCGTATTGAAGGAATTTATACCAGTAACACTCGGTTAAAACAATTGGTTCATCAAAAAACTAGCCCGCGTAATCGCAGTGAGGCAGAAATTGCAGGTTATCGGGACGTATTGGCTTTAATTCATGAACAATATGCATACATTCCGATTAACAATAGTTCAATTTTAACGCTACATAAGCGTTTGTTTAGCTATACCAACAGCACCTGGGGTGGCCAATTCAAAGATTCTGATAATCAAATCATTACCGAATATGCGGACGGTAGGCAGGAAGTCCGTTTCCAACCACCTACAGCGTATTTAACGCCGAAATTGGTTCAGGAACTTTGTATCAATTATAATTTAGCAGTTGATCAGCAGACTTTTTCACCACTAATTTTATTGGGCGCCTTTATATTTGATTTTGTTTCGATTCACCCGTTTCGTGATGGTAACGGCCGTATGTCGAGATTGTTAATGCTGTTAACAATGTATCAAGCACAACTCAACGTTGGAAAGTACATCAGTCTGGAAAATTTAATTGAGAAAACCAAGCAGTCCTATTATGAAGTTCTCAAGCAGAGTTCTTTAAATTGGCAAAATAACCAGAATGACTATGCGCCCTTTTTAGATTATTTTTTTGGTGTTATCTTGCAAGCATATCGCAATCTTAATGATCGGCTCAATCTGGTACAAGATAAACCATTGTCGGCAACGGATTTAATTCTTACAACATTAACGCAAGAATTAAAACCCTTGTCTAGAAGTGAGCTCACGTCCCTGATCCCGCAATACAGCGATATAACAATTAAACGAGCTCTCAGTGAATTGAAGAAAAGTCAGCGGATAAAACTCATTGGCAAGGGAAAATCGTCAAAATATATTTTGAAAAATTAAGATGTTTAGCGCTAATTAGTTCTCTATATTATAAGTGAAGAGAACAATTTATCCATTCTTAGTTACAGAAAGAAGTCTTTTGGTGACTCATGATGTAGTATCACGATGATTAGTTATAGGAAATGGATTTGATTTGAAATCTAAGTTTAAAGATTACATTAGCAACAAAAATGATATGCTTTAAAGAATAAATACATTGATATAGGAGATTTTAATGAAAAGTATTTGGGAGATGGACGCACCAATAGGCTTGGTTTTTTTCTTTGGGCCAGCTTTAATTATTGGAATTATGATGTTAATAAGTGGTTTTAACACCGTTTCAACCATTATGGTCTTAGTGTTAGTTTTGTGTGGGCTTAAATACATGCACACTTCAATAATTGGTAAGTATAGAATAATGAAATCCATTGTTAACAGTATTCATTTAAAAAAAGACAGTAAAATATTAGACGCTGGCTGTGGTCACGGTGCCTTTATGTTGCAATTTAACAGACAAGCAGCAAATATAAGCGAAATAATAGGAATTGATATCTGGAGTAATAAGGATCAGGGAAGCAATTCAATTGCAGCTACTCAAAAAATAATGGAAAATAGTAATTTGGCTGACAAGGTAAAGTTGAAAACTGCTAATATCTTAAACATGCCATTCAACGATAATGAATTTGATCTGATTGTATCTAGTTTGGTACTGCATAATATTAAGCCATTTGAGAAACGGAAAGCAGCGCTTGTAAACATAGCAAGGGTTCAAAAACAAAAAGGTCAGTTAGTAATCATGGATATAGGCTACGAAACTAGTAAATATGTGCGTATTCTTAAAGACTTGGGATATCAAAACGTTAATATTGCAAATACTGGCTATAACGGTTGGTGGGGTACCCCGATGGTTCCAACTTTTGTAATAACAGCAACCAAATAAAAAAGCTACTAACCAAAATCGATTTGATCCAGCATGGTTTCTTGACTAGCTTGATCCAATCCTAAACAAGCTAAAGTCATCGTTTCGCTAGAATGATTTAACAAGTGCATGACTAGGCCAATATTGTAATTAAATTGCGTATAGACACATCGTATGAGTACCTAGATAATTAATCCCTAATAAATCGCCAACCTTACTCATGATTTTATAGAATTGTTTTTCCGTGATATGACGATCAGGATGCTGAATCGAAGAAAACAACCAGTCAGAGATTAAATGATTTTTCTGCAGCCAAGCCTGATAGGCTAATAAGTCATTTTGAACAGGGTTCAAGTATAGTAAGTTAGCTTTGCCTACTTGAAAAATGGTATAGTTGCGTTGGCCGGCTTTGGAATTATAGTATAAGTAGGTGGCCTATAATAACCCAAAACTAAAAGTAACCTCCAATATTTGTGTTATAACTATTAGAGATTACTTTTAGTTTTGGGTTAGGCTCTCTGGTAAAGGGGGGAAACTGCTGTAATCATATATTCTTATTAGGATTTTGGATTGTTTGTGATTCCTGCTTACCTTTAAGGAACTCATTAAGATCTATAGATAGTATCTTTGATTTCGTATATTTATTTGGATCGAATTCTTCGTTTTTACGGGTACTAATTTTTTTTCTTTGAGTGATAAAATTGTGCCAAGCATCTATCGTTTTGGTGAATTTGTCCTTATCAATCGATGTCTGCTTCATGTTTTCTAGCAGTGCATCATTTTTATATTCATTCGTTAGAATTCTAAACATACCTAGATATCCATACTCATCGCCGTGATTTTTATGGCGGTTAACTTCTTCATCCCAATTGCTTTTGAAGAAATTATCATAATCGAAAACAAATGTTATGAAGTTGATCCAAGCCTTTATTTTTTTTGTATCATTACTGGTATTTTCCTCTGTAAATACTTCATCAAAATGTTTCTTAACAATTGTCCCAACACCGCTTCTTGCTTCTCCAGGAATCTTTTTAAAGCTAGCTAATATCATTTGTAAAATGAATTCATATGGAGCGGTTAGGCCCTCAGAATTTGTTTCTCCATCTCGAACTACTAAAAGTACTTTGCCTTTAGATTCTTTGCTTATATATCCGCTGAGGTTCCGTAGATTATCATCAAGTCCTTTAATATTTTGGACAGTAACAGGGGTTTGTGTATTAACGCCTAAAATAATTTGATGCTTAATTTTTTTTGAGAGTTCATCTAATTCATCGGGAATAATAATCAGTTTAATTTGGATTTTCCATTCCTGATTAAAAATATCATTTCTAGAAATAAATATTTGTCGCGATGTTTGTTGACCATTTACTATTTGTGGATTAACAACTGATATTTCACTAGGAGATATTTGACGTAATTGGTTGGCTATTATCGTGACCCCATTGTTAAGCCACCAAAAGTCTAAATATGGGCGAGCATCTATATTATCCTTATCATTATTTTGGCCATGCTTACTAAGAGTGTTCCGCATACCCTTGTTTGCGGAACGTCCCTTGCTTTGAGCACCTCGAACATTATTTTTAATTAGTCCTTCATCAAAAATATCTTTTTCTTTAGACTGCGATAGGAAATCGGCATAGTCTGATAAGTAACAAAAGCATTGATATGCTGTTGCTTTCGAAGAATTTATTGCTTCTCTATCTAAGTTGATGATATTTATGTTTCGAGTTTCGGAAATGGTTTTTTCTTCTCTATCTTGTTTTTTCTTGAATTCTAATCCCTTATTTAGTTGATCTATTGTCACGAGACTTTCCCGAACCGTTTTGCTTATGTTTAGATCATATGTTACAGACAGATCGCTAATCCATTGATTACATTCGCTTGTCGCATTTTTACTGATAGTTGAGCCACTAATATAAACACAATGGATGGAAGATTTTTTTAAGGCATACGTATTCATTCCAATAATATTTCGCAAAAACTTAGCAGTTAAATTGTCTCCAAAAGATAGACCGTTTTGCAGACCATTTAGAATTGTTGAGTAACCTTCTACAGGCTCTTTAAAATCTTTCTCTTTAACACTTTTAGTGTTTTTTGATTGAAATAGTAGTACATTTGAAATCGAATCGTATTGATTTTCAGAGGAACTAACAATATTTCCACTTTCATTAATTAAAATAAATCCGTCTATACCGTAGTCTTTAAAACTTACGTTAGTTTTAATACTGGCACTTGGGTTTATTAATTTATAGGCTTGCTCATCGGTAATAAACTCTAATAAATCTGCTCCCGTATAAATAGAATCTCCGGGAAAATAAAGATTAATATAGGCAGTAATACCGTTTAATAAGAGAATTGAATCTGTCCAGTGCTCTTTCTCATCTTTTTCCTGGGTGATATCGTAAGGGGCTACCCCATTAATTGTTGCCCAATTTATAGCATCTTCGTATGTGTATTTCATAACTAGCTCCTTTTATTTAGTCTTAATAAAATAAGTCTAAGGTTGGATTACTAAAAAAGTCCACCTTAACTTCTCTTAATTCCGTATTTCACACGGTAACGAATAAATGTGGTTCGTTTAATTCCGGTACTACGGGCAACATCCACATCACTCATACCACCTTGATAAAGTTTAAAGGCATGTTGTAGGCGGGGATCATTTTCGGCATATTGAGGCTTCCGCCCATGATATTTACCTTGCTGTTTGGCTAGGGCAATCCCTTGCTGCTGCCGTTCAATGATCCGCTTACGCTCGCTTTCGGCTTGATACTTATATAGTTCAATAATGAGGTTGGTCATGAGTTGACGTAAATTGTGGTCAGCAATCCCCGTCATGGACGGCAAATTTAACACATCTAGGGTGGCCCCCTTATTTTGAATGGTGTTCATGATTTTAGTTAAGTCCTGGTTGTTTCGACCCAAGCGATCTAATTCAGTGACCAGGACAATATCACCTTCACGGATATAGGCCAGCATTTTTTGCAGTTCTGGTCGCTTGATGTTAGCTCCACTTAATTTATCCGTAAATAGTTTATCAACATCTTTTAAAGCCGCTAACTGCCGATCTAAATGCTGTTCTTTAGAACTCACGCGAGCATAACCAATTTTAGCCATTTTTATCTACCCCCAAAGGCCCTTATTTAAAGATGTTTCACTTATTTGAGAAAGTCCTTTATTAACTCGGCATTTTCAATGAGTAATGTTCTTGTATATATTTTAGGCTGATCTGAAGCTTTGATTATTTTCCAAATAATTGCCGCTACTTTCATTGGCTCATAGTACTTTTTTGAAATTGAATCACTTCTGAATGCTTGCACAAAACTGTTCCATTGGTATGTTTGTTCTTCATCATTATCAAGGGAAATCATTTGAGGTTCCCTTAAAATTTTAACCAAGTCAGCTACAGTCGCATTTACATCCTCATTCTTTTCAACCTCTCTCATTTTTATCCCCATTATTTTACGAAAGGTAAAGTGTTCAACTCCAAAATAATTAGCAAAGAAAGTTCTAGCTGCTTGGTTAAGCGAAAAGCCAGAATCAAGTAACTTGGTGTCTAATGTAATGCTATCGGCCGTTAGCTGTGAGGCCACTCTTCTCCTCGGTTTTCTGAGGGGCTTTATTTCTGTGGCGGGCTCACCATTTAAAAATGCAATAATATATTTAACCAGTTCCGCTTTAGTACCGTATCTTGGTAATCCATATTGGCTACAAATGTTTTGTAATTCCCCTTTATACCAATAAAAGCTAGAAAATGTTTCACTGGTCATACTTTTATTAAATTTAGGACGCACTGTCATATCTATTCTCACTCCTTTTTTGCATATCACCAAAAGACCTGTCTGATAGGTTTATTTGGACAGTTCTAATGAACATCTGTAATTCCTAGTATAGCACAGAAATAAAAAAGACCAATAGGGTATACCCTAATGGCCGTTTGATATGAACTTATTTTGTTTTATATTTATCTTGAACAGCAAGAATTTTTGTTAAATATTCCATATCTAAATCTTTTCCCAAGGAGTCTTGATAATCTGTTTCAACGACAAATTCCTTCACTGTGCCACTCATGGTCTGATATATGAAATAAATATAAACGGGCTTTTTATTAACGAAGCGCTTTAATGCTTTATAATTAGACGTAAGACGATTCTTAACTGCGTCTAAAAAGCGCCCTTTAGGAATAACAATAGTTCTCATTTCGTGACTTTTGATGGGAATAAAACCAGTCGCCGCAATTTCATCGCCATTTTGGATATTCACCATTTGAAGGTAAGGATATAAGTCCTTATCTTCATATTGCTTTTTATAGTTCTTAGACTTTATCTTATCTATAAACAATAAAAATAAGCGATATGTCCAAGACCTTGTCGTATGCGTAGTCTTACTATTGCTGTCTTTGCACAATCTAAGTTTTACTCGAATGATGTATGGCAACAACTTTCGATATAGATAGAATTTCTTGTCTGTAACCATTATTCCTAGCAGTTGAGACGCTTCAGTTCCTAAACTGTCATTATATATGGAAATAGCTGTTTCAAAATTGTTGTTTCCTGAGGAGTATTCAAAAGATTGTCTCAGCTTCCTGTGACGATTTCTTAAAAATGTTATTACTGCTAATCCGAATGCTAACCAACCTACCGATATGTTAATGCTAATCCATTGGATGATATTTAAAATTAGTTCCCATGATTGACCTATAAATAATTGTATAACTTTCAACATTATAAAATCTTCTTTCTTATTTGTTTGCATTTGTATTATTATTTTTATAATTATCAAGCGCCTTACTGTTCTACGTCACCAAGTTTTAAAGCCTTCTTTCAAATTTTGTCCGTGTCCTACTAGTAATATAAGGATTAACCTGAAAGTTAATCCGTTTAAATTAGTTCTCACTAGTAATATAGCGATCAGGCAAATTTGTTTTAAAACTTGGATAGTGATATAGATTCCCTGTATAATGGTATTTTGTAGAGAAGTTAAGGCGGTGGCTATTTCCAATCGGAGGTGGTGCTTATGGTGTTA
>NZ_JAKZEQ010000054.1:0-12048 GCF_022549155.1 Lactiplantibacillus sp. ME-2 | reverse complement strand
CCTCTGTATAAGTAAATGGGACGAGAAACCGAATTTTGGTTTCTCGTCCCATTTGTTTACGCCTTTGATTTTTAAAACTGGTCCCTACCGTGCGTGACCAGTTTCATAATGTTTAACGCCAGTATTACGATTCCGGCTTCCTTGGTGACCTTGTCGAAACCTCGCACCGAGAATCGATTGAAATGTAAAGAAGCCTTCATCTTGCCAAAAACTGGCTCAACATCGATCTTACGTTGAGCGTAGATCTGACCAGTTTCTGGAGCTGAAAGTAATTCTCGTTGTTTCGATTTGAAATATTCCCAATTTTCGTTCACGGAAATCCTTTTAAGATATCCTTTTGGTGTTAGTGCCGCGGAAATTAGTTGATGATTTTCATCATACTTTTCGGCAATGTATTCTTTAAAGTCACGGGTAAAACCATACTTATCAGTCCGTTGACGATAAGCATTAAAATTAAACCGGACGTTTTGTGGATTGATAAAATAATCATCTTTTTCATGATAGTCCCAGTTCATAACCTTACGGTCATCACTTTGCCATTTTCGACTATTCTCTTTAAGCATTGTGCCGTAGGGAATCAAAACGGTATGCTGACCGAATTCATCTTCCAAGTACCGATAATTACTTTCGGAACCGTATCCGGCATCGGCAACGATGGTGTGACCTAACACATTGTTGGCCTTTAAATGTTCAATAAACGGTTGTAAGGTTCGTGTGTCGGTTGGATTTTGGAAAAGCCGATATCCCGTAATGAACTGATTACTCGTGGCGATTTGAACGTTGTAGGCAGGTTTTAATTGACCGTTTTGCATCGGATCTTCCTTGACCCGCATGAAGGTAGCATCATAGTCCGTCTTAGAGTAACTGTTACGCTGACCATAGATTGCTTGCTGTGCTTGGTGTTCACGCATTTTATCACGTCGTTTGTCCAACTTACGTTTTTGTGATTTAACAGTCCGGCGTTGCTGTTTGGCTGGGTTCGGGGAAACCTGCTTAGTTGCTTCCACGGTTTCATTAAGGACCACTAAGTGATCCTCAACCTTGCCAATCATGATATCCAATAGTTCGGGAGTCAGCTCTGATCCTGCCGGAATTTCACCGACAATTTTAGCTTCATGAAGCTCGCCTAACAGGTCAACGAGTTTTTCGCGATTCATCTTGTCAAATCGTATCGTATTCTTCTTCCAAACAAAGCTATACTTGTTGGCGTCGGCTAGGATCTTAGTTCCATCAATAAATGAAACATCATCAATCATGCCATTTTGACGAAGATATTGGGTTAGCTGTGATAAGCTATCGGTTGTCAAAGTGGCCAGTTCATCAGAAATTCTAAAGCGACAAATCGTCCGGTAGGACGGAATTTGGTCGGCAATTAACCACCCAGCTGGCTTGTTTTCACGGGCAAACTGTTCAATTTTACGACTGCTGAAAATGCCATAGCTGTACGCTAAAAGGACCAGTTTTAACATGGCACCGAGGTTATATTCCCGCGGACGGCCAAACTGGTAATCATATTTTAGTTTTAAACTCTCAACAAGCTGGTTGATGTAACGAGCAGAATGATGCTCTTCTGGTTGGTAATCCAAGGCGATACTCAAAGTGGTTTGATTCATGTTATAATAATCTTGCATATTAGGAATGTCCTTTCGAGGATAATTTCATAGAGTATCGGGTGCGACCGATGCTCTTTTTTTTATTTTCTATTATATCAAAAGCAGGTCTGGAAAAATCCGAAGATTTTTCCAGACCTGCGTTGTTTCTAGAGACTTATGTCACAGCCTCGTTTTCTTATGATTCCCAAAATTCAATTTTGAAGTTTTTGTTAGATTAGAGTGTACCCTAAATGGACAATAAACGTTATACTAAGAATATAGGAAAAAACTGAGATTCTATCGGGCACGGTAAGCGATTCTTGAATCTGTTAAAAATGTCTAATTTGAGTGTCTAATCTGTTACCGATAATGTAGGGTCAAATTCCGAGAGGAGAAGTCGTGATGAAAATTGGGTATGCCCGAGTTAGTTCAACTGATCAGAATTTAGCGCGTCAAATCAAAGCACTTAAAAAAGCTGAGTGTGAAAAAATATTCGAAGAAAAGCAATCGGGAAAATCAACTGAGAATCGACCAGAATTGCAGGCGGCCATTGCGTATGTTCGACAGGGCGATACGCTGGTCATTGCGTCCTTGGATCGTTTGAGTCGTAACTATGATGATGCCAGTGATATCATCAAGCAGATTAGGGACAAACAAGTTAAGATGGAAGTCTTAGATGCGCCATTTCTTTCTATGCGCACCGGCGATTCAGATATGGATAAATTTATGTTTGACCTGTTAACCAAACTGCTAGCTTATATGGCCCAAACAGAACGGAAGAAAATTCGTGAGCGCCAGCGCCAAGGAATTGAAATCGCCAAAGCCAATGGGAAATATCGAGGGACACGGCCCGCTTACGCCGCAGACGCACCTAACCCACAAAAACGGTTTATCTACCGCCGTATCGTTGATCAATTAAGAAACAAAGCAACCGGTGCCCCAATTAGCTATCGTGCAATTGCAGCTGAAACCGGTGTGTCGGTGCAGACAGTAATTAATATTAAAAATCGGTTGGTATAGCTGTTAAATAAGCGTTATCTGAGCACACGTTCGTTATTTTTAACGGACGATTATTTGAGTGAGATTTGAGGGATTGTTTGATCTGCTTAAGGATTTCATATCACGAGTAGGACTTCAGTTTAGAGATACTGATGCGATTAATATTTAGGTTACTTATTTTGCGTTCAATTAACCTAAAAAGTGAGTTAACAAAGCTTTTCGCTAATAGCTTACGGCTACTAATTTCGTTGCTCACATTAATAAATGGCTTATAAGCATACATTATGATGTTTTGCCACTTTCAGCTATAGATTAAAAAAAGCAGGCCACAATTATTAAGCCGTGACGTAGTTTGCTCTATTTAAACACTTTAAACATTATATTTGGTAGATATAGATTGTAAAATTAATCTAAACGACGTTCGGATTAAATTTGCAATCTACCCGTTTCTTGCCTTGCTTTTGGACGCCCTTGATTAAACCGTCCTGCAAGCCTTTCTTAACGTGTTTAGCCTGCATGAATGTCATTAGCCCTGATTCGTCTTTAAACCGCTGATAAGGGTCTAATTTTGCCTCGAATTTTTGCTGATTAGCAAAAATTTCCGTATTCAGTTCAAAATAGGGTTCGGGCTTAAAGTTTTTGATGAGTTGATCTTCTTTGATAAACCATATCCAAAGTTGCAATCTGCACTTAATATGGAATGACCAGTTACTAATTGGGTAATCACAAGTGCATGCCGCCATCTTCATGCCGATTTCTCGTTTGATGTTGTCGTTTCTTTTTGGTCATTTCCCACTCAGTCTCTTTTAAGCCTTGGGCTTGTTTTTGCCGTTGATAGTCTTCATCTCGGGCATATAAGGCCACCATAATGGCATCACTAAAGGCCGTCTTTAAGTAGTAGCTTGGACTAACTGGTTTGTAGTTTAATGGCTCGTAATGCCGCATTTTGGCTTTTCGGTATTGATCGTCCTTAACTTGTTGTGCTTTTAACTGCTTTTGGATTTGTTCAATTTGGCTAGTCTTAATCGTGGGATCACTTTGACACTCACCAATAAAAATTTGCTTGGTTCCGTCATGTTTTAAGACCCGTTGCAAGTCATGATTTTCTAACTGATCTAACCTAAGCTGTCCCGACAAATAAGCTAACCCTAATTGATGTTCTTGGGTACTGAAAACCTTCGGCGGTTTTTCTTGCCATTGTTTCATTGTTTCAGCCTTGCATGGCTTTAATTCTGGATCATAGTACATCACGGCTGTATAAGCCTGTTCTTGTCTAACTAGAGAAAGATCATCTAAATCACCATCGGGAAAGGCTCTTTTCAATACTTCATGGTATTGCGTTTGAATGACTTGTTTAACTGCCATGATTGTCCGTAGGTCTTTGACTGCCCTAGTAATCTTTTGCTGCTCTGCTGGTGAATACTTTTCTAGTAGTCCTTGATCGACGTGTTCTAGACTTTCTAAGCTATCGTCATGGATCATCAGCGTATATTTAAGTTCGCTTTTGACTTCCTTTTCTTGTTGCATTAATAACTTGAAGCCAACGTATGGACGCTTGGTAAACGTCAATAATTGCTGGGACAGTAAGTCATTTCGAATATTCATTAAACGTTCTGTTAATCCACTACCCTTGAAAAGGGTTTGTTCGCTATCGGTTTCCTTAATTAATTCTCGTCTTTCAGCGGCCGTTGTCTGTTCAAAATCAAGCTCTGGATAAAGCTTTTTCGTCGTGCGATCGACCACTTTATTTAGGAGTTCATCAGCCTTTCTTAATGAACTTTCTTGTTGGTTAATTGTCAATAATTGTTTCGTCACATCTTCCCCAACTGCGTGTTTAATTAAGGTACTGTTTTTCCAATTAAATAGCATGCGGCGTTTGTCATCTAAACTCTCCAAACTAATATAAGTTTTCAATTCATGGCTTAACTCATTGACCAACCTTTTTTCATTGAATGAGAAGTGTTTACTTAGGCTATCAAAATGACCTCTATTGATTGCTTTTTCTTGATTATTTTTATAACTTGCTTTGGTCTTGCGATAGTTCTTAACTTGTTGATTAAATTCTTTTCGTTCATATCGTTTGCTATTGATTCCTTCGTGCTGGGTTGCTACCTCATCTATGCCTTGATCTTTAAAGGATTTTTCACTGATCCGATCCGGAATTCTTTTTTGCTCTAAAACTTGATTAACACTGACTGCCCAGTTGTGCCGCCATTCAATTATTTTTTCTTTCTTATCCCAATCAACCATCAGTATCTTTCTACTCTTAGGGTACTTACTAGTTCCGGTATATGTTTTATTGCCATTCTCATCTAAAATATATTGCTTTTTGCTCTTAATTCCCCATGTTCCATCTGGATTAAATGGCCGGTTAGTTAACATCACATGGGCGTGAGGGTTATCTGCATGGTCGCGATGAATTGCTACATCAGCGACCATGCCCTTATCAACAAAATTTTCTTGCACGTATTTAATCAATAATTCTTTTTGTTCATCTGCACTTAACTCAACTGGTAAAGCTACGTTAAACTCTTTCGCATACCGCGAATTCGCTCGCCGATCTTTTCTTTCTACTTCGTTCCATAACTTCTCTCGATCACTCGCCCATGCTGGCGCATTTTTGGGGGTTAAAATAAAACTATATGGCATGACAGACCGGGCATAAAAATAGTGTTGACCCTCTTTATCATCAAATAGTTTTTCACCGCTTCGATAAGCGGCACTGGCAATGGCACTGCGTCCTTTACCAGCACTAATATTACTAAAACTCATATGAAAGATTGCCATGTCAGTCACCGCCTTTCTTTGCTTTATGGGTTTGATTTTGTTGTCGCCAACGGCGACTTCTGATACAAGCTTTTAGCACGATTTACCCCATAAGATTTTGGTGGGGTGTAAGTGCGCATTGACCTCGTTTCACTCGGTCTTCTGATTCCCTTATATTTACTGTTAGTGTACGCCTCACGCTTCGCTTTTTCAACATTTATGTTGACTTAGATTGATTCAGTTGTTATTATCTTTATTAATTATATACAAATTTGACAGGAGGAGTTAAGATGACCCAATCGGCATTGGAAAAACAAGAAGCTAAATTAAAACAGCTTAATCAAAGGATCAAAGCTGAAAAAAGTAAGATTGAACAAAACCTTGGCAAGCAAATTATTAAAACGTCAAATTTATATTACGCCAATTTATCGAATCAAAAGATCAAAGACCTCGCGCAAAAAATCGCAACGGTTTTAAACCATGAATCAAATAACCAATTGTAACTAAGTGGTGATAATGATGGCTAATCAATACGAAAAATTGGTTGCACAAAAAGCTCGTTTAAAAGAGAAAATGGCTCGGGAAGATTTTAAATTACGGCAGTCTAAATACTATGAAAATCGTCAAGCCCGCAAAGCACGATCTCGGCGGCTAATTCAAAAAGGCGCTTTATTGGAAAAGTACTTTCAAGCTGATAAACTATCGGTCGAGCAAACCGAAGAGCTTTTAAAAATGTTTGCCGATTATGTCAATGCCCATAAACCGAGTAAATTCAAAAACGATCAACCTAAGAACTAGGTCGATCGTTTTCTTTTTCTGGATCATTCATTGGCTTTTTAAATTTTAAATCTGGATTATCTTTAACAAAGCTATTAAGTTGTTTTTGAACGGCTGTTTCAAAAGTGATTTTCGGATTGATCCAAGGATATTCACTCAATTTATTTTTAATAACCTGATTATGCTCTCTTCTGTAAACTGACACAAATTTTTGGCTATTATCGTAGGTCACGACGTTATCAGCTTTGAAGGCAACGGCTGGCAAACTATGATTTGATTGACTATAACGTTTCCTAACGACTTCATCTGGTACACCATGCCCACCTTTTTTGATCCGCTTATGAACACGATTAATTGCCATTTTTTCGCTTTTTAACGCCACATATAAAAGCGTAACCTCGAAACCATTTTTGTGGGCACGATCAATTAAATTCAATTGAGCCTTACCTTTTAAACCACAAAGTGTTTTACGTTGATGATTAGTTCTTGACGTTTTTCTAAGAGGTAAGTGTGTAAAGCGTTAAAGAGTTTACGTTTATCAGGATTATGCACCTCTTGCTCCCCAAATTTTTGAATATCAACTGCCCACGGGTCAGCCAACAAATGCTCTATCTTTTCGACTGCTTTGCTTGGTTTAGTCATTTTAAAAGCGCCTTTCATGTTTAGCTGCTTATCCGCTCTTACAATTAAAATGCCTGGTATAAGTTTAAATAAGCTTTTGTTTCCAAGCATAATTTCAAAGACATCTTAGCTTGTTTTACTCGTCATTGGTTATAAATTTTCCTGTCAGCAGTTTTAAATCAGTATTGGTAAATTTATGTATCAAACAACTAAAATCTCTTAGAAACGATTTTACAGCCTTTTATGACTAGTGGTATAACCAACTGTCGTCGGCTGGCTTTGAATTCGGAACAGCTTCGTTTAGTTAAACGGATAATGGCCGATGGAGGCTACATCGGAGAAAATTTTGCAGAGTTGGTTCAAAGCACAATTGGTGCTGAAATGATCATCGCTAAGCAAAGTGATTTGAAGCATGGACAAATAACCCCACAGCGGTGGGTGGTTGAACGATCCTTTAGTTGGTTGGATAAATGTCGGCGCCTATGGCGCAACTGCGAACGTTACCTACAAACTATTCGAATTATGGTAGCTTTAGCCTTCATCAGGCTTTTATTGAAAGACTATTAAAGATTAAAAACAGGTTCTTAGTCGCCGCTGCGAATGTAACCGAAGTTAACCAATTGGCCGCCCTGTTCGCATCACTTGATCAAAAATAATCACGACAATCCCAATACCAAAATACGCCACTGGAGCTGGCAGGCTCAAGTGACGTATTTTCGACTGGAACTAATTTAGCTATTTACAGCTACCAGTAGCCGATTACTTTTGTCCAAAGCAATCCGCCACCGAGCCAAATAATATTGAACATAATTCCAAAGATGGCGCTCAATTTCCACCAATCTTTGCTCTCAACATAACCGGTAGTTGAAAGCATTGCGGCCGGTCCCGCTGAATATGGTGTGGTCGAACAAAAAATCGACCCAGCCCAACCTAGCATCAGACCAGCCATTAATTTAGGGACGCCGGCACCGAGTGCAATCGACAAGAAACCCGCTAGTAATGCCGAAATTTGGGTAGTGATACTTGGAAACATGTAATGCAAATAGAAGTATGCCAAGAACAAGACAACTAACACCCAGACCCAGTTAATGCCGGTTAATAGACTGCCGAGCGTCTTTGAGAACCATGGGAAGAAGCCGAGGGTGGTCAATTTGGCGGACATTAACATGATAATAGATAGCCAAATCAGCAAACTCCAAGCCCCTTTTTTCGCCATCATGTCTTTCACGCTAATCACACCCGTAATGAGCAAAATTGCGACGGCAATAAAACCGACCATCGTCGCATCAATACCCAACTTCGTCCCGACTAACCAGAGCACTAACGCCAAGATAAAGACCACCGCCATGATTTTTTCAGCAATCGTCATTGGTCCCATCTCATCGAGTTTTTTCGTCGCCCAAGCATTCGCATGCGGAGTTGCTTTAACTTCTGGTGGATACAATTTAAATAAAACGAATGGCACTAATAATAGCGAAATGATTCCGGGAACAATCGCGGCGACAAACCATTGCAACCACGAAATCGTGACGCCTTGCGCATTGGCGATTCCGAGGGCAACCATGTTACCGGCAAGCCCTGTTAAAAACATCGTGGAAGTGACGATATTGACTTGATATTCATTGAAAACCAAGTATGACCCTAATTTACGTTGCGTCCCATTCTTCGGATCTGACCCCATTTCTTTGGATAATGAGTCAATAATGGGATACATAATGCCGTTAACACGGGCAATATTACTAGGAATGGCAATCGCCATCAGCGTTTCCACGGCGGATAATGAATAAGCTAACCCGAGGGTCTTTTTACCAAACGTGCGCACAAATAAATAAGCGATGCGCTTACCGAGGCCGGAATTAATAAAACCGGCGGACATGAACAAGCACATGGCCACTAACCAGGCCGTCGTATTCCCAAAAGCGGCCGTCACTTCTTGCGTCTTAAAAATCTTTAAGACCATTCCCAGTGTGACCGCAATTAACGTTGTCGCTGGCATGGGCAGTGGTTTCGTAATACAAGCCACAATCGTCGCCACAAAAATTGCAAATAAATACCAAGCTTCCGTGGTAATTGCCACTGGCCGGATGGGCGTGGCCGCCCAAATGAGTACGCCGAGAACTAACGGCCACAGAAAACCTTTATAATTCACTTTCGCTAACATCTACTCACCCCAATTTCTTTGCTTGCTTTAAAGCGTCTTTGACCGCATTGCGATAACCTTTGCTCGTCGCCGAAGCTCCGGAAATAACATCTACATCATACGTATTGGCTTTTAACATCGCGGCGCGCAATTTAGGCATCGCGGCACCCCCAATCGTCGGCGTTTCAGCGGCCTGCATGGTTTCGATATCGGTCATCTGGTCACCATCAACGGTCACTCGCACGGTAATCGGTAAATCACCCATCCCTTGATTAGCCACCCCAATATATTGGTTAGCAGCCGTTTCAAAGGTTGGCGTTGTCGCTTGCGCATCGGAACGTAGCGCTTCGCCGGCCAACGAAGGCGATGTCACCGCATCCAAATCAATCGCCGCAGATTTTGGTTTAGCCGCATTTAAACCGGCTAACCGACCGGAAATCAACAGGTCAGCGACCGAACTACCGCCGATATACTTCGTGGCAAAGGGATCGCCCAATTCACCGGCTTCATACAGGTGCGGAATCACGTTGCCGGCCAAATCAAGCACTTCGCACTGACCGTTGCGCCGGGCCCCACCATGGGTATGCAAAATATTATGCCGAATCGCAATCGCATAATAAGGGCCATCCCCAAATTGACGTATCGTTTCCGCCGGTCGGTCAGCCACGTAATCTCGACCTTGGGCGCTAAAGAAGTTAAAGTCCGCGACCGCTTGGGCTAACCGTGGGGCTTTGATTTTATCGGCCAAGTCCGCTAAGGTATCAGCTTTAACTGCATAACTAATCACTTGCTTAATTTGGTCGGCCTTTGGAGACGTATCTTGCTGTAACTGGTCGTATTCAGCTTGGTCCATGACAATGTGCGGATGATTCTGGTTAGGCAACATCACATAATCCCCATGATTATATTGAAAGCCATGCCGATCCTCACACTGTTCATTCAAGTAACGCGTCCCATCATCACCGGCAATAAAGACGCTCCCAGTGAATAATGATTTCCATTGAATCATATAAGCGAATTGTTCATGAGCGCGACCTTCATTCAATGAAAAGGCGTGGGAATCGAAGTTGGCCATATGCCACAAACGCGCGCCCGCTTCCACCGCTAAGTCAATCCCTTTACCTTGGTTATAGAGCGTCCCAATTGGTGCCAGCGCCCCTCGGCCAAGAAATGTTTGGACCATTTCGGGATTGTTTTCGTAGCCGCCAGAACTCATGACGACCCCATTTTTCGCGGCAATATTCCGTAATTGCCCTTGATGTTCAATCTGAACCCCTAAAATAGTTTTGGTTTGGGGGTCTTGAATCAAATGTTGGGCCGGTGAATCGTACCAAACATCGATTTTATCTAATTGATCATAGACGCCTTGTCGTAATAGCTTCCAAAAACTACCATCGTATAAAGTTGTCATACTTTGATGAATCATGGCATCAGCATGGTCGAATTCATAATATTCGGGCCGCTTATGCATCCCTGACTGATGCGCTTTTAAGCCAAAGTCCGCTTCCGCATAGGTGGTTAATTGCGTCAGTTCATATACAAAACTGTTTAAAGTCGCTTCATCGTGATCAAACGGCGCAAAGCTTTGCAAATAGTAATCCTTAGCTTTGTCAACATCGACGGCCGTGGCAAACGCCCCGGCGGCAAAGCGTGTATTCCCGCCTTCACTGCCTTCAGGCGCAGCATCAACGAGCAAAACTTTACGATCCTGCTTAGCCGCATACCGAGCAGCCGTCGCTCCAGCACCGCCAAACCCAATCACAACGACGTCATATTTGGCGTCCCATTTTAAATCCGCTGAATAATTCATATGTATCCCTCTTCCATAAATTATTTCTCTTGTTAAGTCGTAATATAGTCCTTCTGAGCGTTCAGGACCAACTTATTTTTGAAAGCGATTAACCGCTTGACACCCGCGAATAATGCCGGTTTTCCGCGCTTGGTTGCACCTACTCATCAAAAAACTTATAATTGAAAAAGATTGACTTATAAATTTATTTTATAAGTAAAGTGAGGGAATTAAGATGAATGACCGGGACTTAACTTATTTTTGTAAATTAATTGAATTGGGTTCATATACTAAAACCGCCACCTTTTTTGAGGTGACGCAACCAACGATTTCAGCGGCTGTTAAACGGCTATCCAAGCAATATCATGACCCCCTCATCACGCAAAAGAACCGGAAAAGTAAATTAGAACTAACGGCGGCCGGAACCATTTTGTATCAAAAGGGTCAACGCGTGATCACCACGCTCGCGAGCCTGGATTACGACGTCCAACACGCCAACGATAAGAAGATACGCATTGCCTTTTCGGGCATTGCCGGTGGCTTTTATATGCCGGATATCGTGGTGCAATTTTACCAAGCAGGCATTGCCGGGATGCTCGACCCCACTTTTATTCGCTCATCTTCCGCCTTAAAAGCCTTGTCGGATGGCAAAGTCGATGTGGCCATTTATTCATGGAACATTCCATTCAATGACCCCCAATATTATTTACGGACTTTAGAGGTAACGGATTTCGTCTTGATCGTCAAAGCCGACGATCCTTTGGCCCAATTCGACAATATCAGAGTCGACGAATTACGCCATTTGAACTTCATCGCCCGTGACCGGCAATATTCCACCACCGAAGCCTTGTTTCAAACTTGTCATCAAGAAGACTTTCAACCAAATATCATTTACACTGCTAGCACGCTAGAGTTAATGATTAGTCTCGTTAAACGCGGCATGGGCGCGGCCTATATTTTAGAAAGTCGCGTTAAAGCCGTGTCCGGGATTGCCATCGTGCATATTCAAAAGTCCCAGCGCATGTACTCATATTCGCAATTAGCGATGCGCAAGAGCTTTATTCCGAATAAGTATCAACGTAAAGGTATTGATATTTTGCGACACTTTAAAAGCTGATTGGATTTCAATTTAGAAAGGATGACTCGCTTGACCAAAAAGACGAGTAGTTTGCCCCGTTTAAAAAATGCGTTTACCGCATTTTTACGAACCCAACCTTTAGAACAAATCACCGTCCAATCAATTGTTCGGAAGGCTGACGTCAATCGCTTAACGTTTTATCGCCACTTTTTGGACCGAGACGATTTTCTGAGAACGTGTTTGGATACTTTGACATTCGATTTGATTTTAGTTAAATTAGATCAAA
>NZ_JAKZEQ010000053.1:0-13990 GCF_022549155.1 Lactiplantibacillus sp. ME-2 | reverse complement strand
TTCGTTTTTCCTCAGATTATACCTGAATTTTTAGTTTTCAGACAGTCCCTAGTATCCCAAGTATCAACCAGCAAACTAGTCAACCCAGAACAGTTATAAAAGGTGGAATAAAGAGTTGTTACAGAACCAGTATCCCATTTTTCAAGATTTAAAGTCGTTAAAGAACTGCAGCCTCCAAATAAAAATGACATATCCGTAACCTTACTAGTATCCCAAGTACCAACATCCAGCGTTACTACTTTAGAACAGTTTTGAAATATACTCCCCAGTGAAGTTACTTGGGAAGTGATCCATCCAGAAACGTCTAGTTGGATGATATTTTTACAATCATAAAACATTCGAAACATGCTAGTTACCTTCGCTGTATCCCAACCACTAACATTAAGTTCAGTTACCAAAGAACAGTCCATAAAAGTAGCAGACATATCGGTTACTCGTGCCGTATCCCAACCACTTACGTTTATTATCTTTACTGAAGAACAATTATAAAATGTATCCGATAGTGTTGTCACATTAACCGTATTCCAGCGACTAACATCTAACTCAGGCAGTGAAGAACAGCCAAAAAATGTACTGTCTAAATTAGTTACTTGTGTTACATCCCAGTTACTCACATCAAGCATAGTGAGTTTTCCACACATATAAAATGTTCTCTTAAAACTCTTTACGTGACTGACATCCCAGTTCGTAGTATTTACTTTGGTTAACACGCTACACCCTTCAAACATTGATTCCATAGTAGTCACTGTTGAAAAATCGGTCTGTCCAAAATCGACTGAAGTTAACTTGCTATCACGATAAAACATAGACTCGGTACTAGTTACACCACTCATCGAAAGCTTATTTAAACCTGTGACTATTGCTACGTTAGCGAGGCTAGCAAACAAGAATCCATAATTCGAAGCCGTTGTGACCGTAATTTCATCCGTAATCTTTATATTCGTAATCAATGAAGCATAATCATACCAAGGCGAACGTTTACCAGTTAAATCAGCAAAGCTACCACCACTAAGCGTTAACACCCCTGCGTCGTCAATGGTCCATGCTACCGTCCCAACAGTTCCAGATTCCACTGCCGTGTCTGCCGTCTCAGTGGTATCATTACCCGTCGTGGTACTAGTCGCCGACGTACTGTCAGAGCTACTCGTATCAGACGTGTCTGTTGTACTCGTCACATCCGCACTCACGGCCATCACATTGGTATCAGTAACTTTGCTAATTGCGCTGCTACTCATCGTCGAAGAACTACTAGTGTCCGGCGCGGCCAGCGCCAATAACGGTGGTATTGTCATATTCAATGGCGCACTACTTCCTAAAATAATACTGATAATTACCATTAATACTTTACATATTCGCCGCACCCGACCATCTCCTTTTAATCAGCAATTCTATGTGACAGCGTAATCTTTTAACTTCAGTCATTGATAGCGCTCACATTTATAGTTACCCTAACTAGCAATCAATAGCAGTCCCAGTAGTAGAACACCTAATGCAACTAGTAACCATTGGCACACTTGCTCACTAGTCGGTGGTAACCGGCCTTGCCAACGATTAGCCTGCACGGTAGTTACAATATAACGCAGGCTATTTTGGACTTCTGATCCGTACTGGCGTCTTTTTGCACCGTTTCTTAATCATTATCGCCCTTTATTAGAGACTAACGGCTCAGCCGTTAACCTTTCATCCACAGTTTGATTATAAAAATAAATTTAATATCGCGCTGATACCCTTATTATCAACAATAGATAACAGACAGTATTGTTTCCCCTGTTTACCGTATAATTATAACATTATTATTTTATAATGGTTAAAAATTTTAACGTATTTATTACATTTATCCACCCCTGTTAATCCAGAAGGCTTACGTGACAGTTAGACCGAATAAACCGGATGGACACCATTAATATTCGGCCTGATTATCACTTTCCAAAATATCCGCAAACTACACATAGCGCTTTTAATCACCCAACCTGCCTAGTTATCTAATCATTGCCAGTTGTAATGATAAATCCCACTAAATAATGCAGCTCTGCTCTCCCTTTAACTCCGAAATTATTCCAATAGAAACTATAATTAATACCATATATTTAATAATCAAATATTAACAGGAACGACCTTTTGTTAGTTTATGACCAAAGAAGACTCGTTCATGACGCTCTTATTGGAAGACTATCAGCGGTACTTTACACAACTCAAGACCGACTTAGCCCAGCACTCACCACTTCAATCTTGACCCGTGATTATTTTTGGCGTATTCTGGTTCAAAGATAACCACCGGTCATTTTTAAATTAGGAGGATCCGACATGGCTAATATCTATACGCCCAGTCAAAAAGCAGCCAAGCGTCAAGCCATCATGACGGCTGCCATTAATTTATTTGCCCATAGGAGCTATCCCGAAATCACCATGCAGCAAATTGCGGAAGCCGTCGGTAGCTCTAAGGGGGCGACTTTTCGCTATTTCACGACCAAAGAAGACTTGTTCATGACGATTTTATTGGAAGACTATCAACAATACTTTACCCAACTCACGACCGACTTAGCCCAGCAACCACCACTATCAGCTGACGACTTTATCGCGTGGATGACCACCCAAACTCGCCAATTAATTGAAGAACATAGCGTTCTGATTCGATTGAATGCCATTCGTGGGCCAATCCTAGAAGGCAAAGCTAACATGCAGGAAACCATCACACAACGTGAGGCCCTGTATCGCGCCAGTCAACGCTTAGGACAACAACTCGTTATCCAAACAGACCACTTATTAGACCAGTCCCAATTTAGCCACCTGTTCATTATTCAAAGTGGCATTATCAGTGGGCTCATGAATATGGCGGCTTTGACCAGCTTTAATCATCATAAATTATCCGTTGATTATCCCGACTTCGAAATTCGACTCATACCGGAGGCCCAACAACAAATTCGTTACTACTTGACCCAATATTTGAAGGAGTTTTCGCACAAATGAAACAATCCCATATCCGTAACTTCGCCATCATCGCCCACATTGATCATGGTAAATCAACGTTGGCGGATCAAATCATGGCGCTGACCCAGACCGTCAGTGCGCGTGAACAACACGCCCAATTATTAGACGATATGACCGTTGAACAGGCTCATGGTGTGACTGTCAAAGCACGCACAGTTCGGAATTACTATCAGGCCGATGATGGTCAAGAATATGAATATAACTTAATCGACACCCCTGGTCACGTTGATTTCAATTACGAAGTGGCTAAAAGCTTGGCTGCTACCGAGGGCGCCATCCTATTAGTAGACGCCACTCAGGGCGTTCAAGCGCAGACCATTGCCAATTACCGAATTGCCAAACAACGTCAATTAACCTTGATACCAGTTCTCAATAAAGTTGATCTGCCCTCTGCGGATATTGACGCTGCGTTGGCCCAATTGAACGACCTCGACTCAGCTTTCACACCCGAGCAAGTCTTGCAAATTTCCGCTAAAACCGGGCAAGGCGTGCCGGCCGTCTTGGAAGCCATCAAGCAGCGGTTGCCAGCTCCCCAAGGCGACTTACACCAGCCACTGAAAGCTTTAGTCTTTGATTCGTTGTATGACCCATACCAAGGTGTCATTGCTTATGTCCGACTGATTGATGGTCAGCTCAAATCGCAACAATCACTGCGCTTAATGCAAGGACAACAGGATTTTAACGGCAAGGCCATTGGTGTCTTCGCGCCTCAAATGCACCCCCAAGAATCGCTAAGCGCTGGTGACGTCGGTTACGTGGTCACTGGTATTAAAGATCCACGAAAAGTCCGTGTTGGTGATACGCTGACGTCCGTCGCCACCCCCACGCAGTGGCCGCTAGCCGGCTACCAACCAGCCAAATCAATGGTCTTCGCGGGCTTATATCCCAAGAATAATGACTATCCCGCGCTTAAGGAGGCCGTTCAGAAATTGAACTTGAACGACCCGTCATTTACCTATGTTGAAGAACGATCCGAGGCGCTTGGCGTTGGCTTCCGTTGCGGATTTCTAGGGACCTTTCACCTCCAAATCATTCGTGAACGACTCCACGATGAGTACGGGGTCGACGTGCTAACAACGGCTCCCAATGTGACTTACCACGTTACACTCACCAATGGTCAGCAAGTGATCGTCAATAATCCCGTTCAGTTTCCGGCATTCAGTCTCATTAAAGAAGTGACTGAACCCTTTATGAAAGCCGAGATCACGATGCCTGCTGACAATCTAAATGCCGTATTAAAGCTTGCGGAACAGCATAAAGGGACCTTGATCGACTTGGCAAACAGCGGGGACTTGATTGTTGCAAGTCTCAAGATACCCTTGTCAGAAATCGCCTACCACTTTTTCTCAGAACTAAAATCAGTCTCACATGGCTTTGCGAGTTTAAGCACCGCCTTTATGGCTAATGAAGTCAGTGATCTAGTCAAAGTTGAAGTTGATATCAACTATGCGCCCGTAGATGCGTTGACCTTCATCGTCCATCGTGAAGACGCCCCCAACATGACGCAGCAATTGGTCGCCAATCTGAAGACGACGGTTCCACGGCAACTATATCCCACACCCGTCCAAGCACGTGTTGAAGGTAAGGTTATCGCCCGCGTCGATGTCCCACCATTGCGTAAAAATGCAGCGGTGAACGGCGAACAACACAGTACTTCCAAAAAAGCGGCCCTACTACGACGGCAAAGCGCTAATAAACGCCGCGCGTCCAAAAATACGATTAAGCTGCCACAAAGTGTTTTTAATGCAATTTTAAGCCTTTAATCAAGTTAGACCATCCGTTGATCTCTGGGTTTCAATCAATCGGGTGAAACTAGCCCTTGCAATGCAGCCAATCAGACGTTGGTTTTCACGTTTAAACAACCCAGCATTAATTTTTAATAAATCTAATTTAACCAGTCAAAACAATTAACTCACGTTTTGGCTGGTTTTATTATGGCACTCGCCGGCGAGTCATTGTTTTGACTGCCATCCTAATGACCATATTTGACATCATGCACCATATCAGTCCCCGGATGAATCAAGTGGTGGCATTGCCGAACTTTCCAAACAACTAATCACACTCGCTTGCAATATCCCCATCAAGTTCTGGCAATCAACAAAAATTCCCCCTTATTGATTTAAACACTGACAGCCAACTTAATATTTATTACCAACTATTTAATTGCAGGTTTCTAGTCAGTCTTAAAAAGGCACCCCAATACTTATTCACAGTGAATAAGTATTGGGGTGCCTTTACATTTGAGACGATCACCAATCAATATTTCGACTTGCCACACCAATCTTGGATTATCCCGCTTACTTCACACCATACTCCAGAACAACCATCTCAGCCATCGTAATTTCATGATACAAGCGGTTAAACAAGTCTTCGCTAATGGCATGTGTCGCATCGTATTGTCGCTGCAAATAATCGCGTTCCGTTTGAAATACTTGTCGATAAATAACCATTAGTTCACGCATTTCATCAGCAGTATATTCAGGATGTTGGACCATCCGACGCCATTCCGAAATAAACTGTCGAACTGTCGTGTGTCCATTCTGTGAACGTAGGTCAAACGTCACCGCAGCTTTAAATTCTTGTGAAATCGGCATTTGCCACAAATCATGAACTCCAGCTTCAATCATCTGTTCTCTAATCACCGCCATTTTGGCCGCACCATCCGTATCAGTCTTAATTTTCGGCAATAGCCAGCGAAAAACAATCGTTGGTACTAATAAGCTCAAAATAATCAATAAGCTTTCAGACATCAAGACTAAATTGAAATCAGTCGTTTTGACTTGAGTTTCCGCAACGGTAAAGGCCAACGCAAACGTCACAGCACCATGAATGCCCCCCAAAGCAAATACCCACGCTTCTCGATTAGGGACATGATGAATAAGTCGAACGTAACCATAACGTGCTAATAGATTGGCCACGTATAAAATAACACCAATTACAATCCAGATCAGTGATCCATTATAAGAGACGGAATGATCCAACGCGGTCCGCAATAACATAATTCCCAATACAATAAAGACCACACTATTTAAAATATCGCTCAATAGGCCAATTAATTGATAAATATCACTGGCGAGCTGAGGATTGGCTAATGCACTCCGCTCCCCTTCAGCATTATGAACTAATCCCGCAAATACAACAGCAATGATACTGGAAACACCAAGTGCTTCAGCACCAAAGTACAACACAAATGGTGTCATTAAATAAATCACTTTTAACGGAGTACCATTATTATACGTGTTATTAATAAAATTAAGTTTAGAGCGCAACATTAATTGTCGAATATAAACAATTAAGCCGCTTACAAGGCCACCAAAAGCAATCCCTCCACCAGCTGCATAGACGAAATCCCATAAGGTCTGCGAATAATTAATATAACCGTTAACATACCACAGAATAGCCATGTTTAGCAGAATGATTCCCGAAGCATCATTAAACAATGATTCTAATTTCAAACTAGTCTGTTCACGCTGCGGTAGCACCCGGCCCATCGTCACCGACTCAGTAGCCGTTGCGTCAGTTGGTGTACTGATAGCAGCCAAGATAAAGGCTAATGGTAGTCCAACACCCGCTAGCAGGCTAGTGCCGAGTCCAGCCATGACTGCACATAAAATCACCATGCCAACTGTAAGACTCACAATTTCTCGTACGTGACGACCAACTAAATTCAGCCGCGTATTCTGGCCTTCAAAATATAATAATGGTGCTACAATCAGTCCAATAAAAATATCTGAATTGAACTTTTCGATAAGGCCATTTAAGAACGGGATAACCGCAATCCCCGCTCCAATAAACATGCTCACATAGTTGACCGATAGTCGTGGGAGCCAACGACGGTTAATTACAATACTAACCATTGCCGCAACCACTAACACACCAGTCGAAATAAGTAGTGCCATTCTGCTTCACCCTTTTTTAATTAATATAACTAATATTGATTATCATCAGTTTAGCCCATCTTGTAAAGTAACCACACTTTATGACACTATCATTAATTGACTTCAAGCTATGATCTCATAGCCCACTAAATAACTGCTTATATCGTCACTACCATCATTTTAAATAATGGTTGTTTGTAGGAAAGTCGCCTTAGACTCGACCATCACATCAAAATAGCGTACCAAGAATTTAGCTTTCAATTCTCAGTACGCTATCTTATTAAAAACTTCCGTTTAATTTTCGGTATAATGTAGCATAATTCTACTTCTCCTGATGATGCCGAAATGCTTCAATCATCGTCCATGTCAGGCTCGTGTTCGTATCATTATGAGGAATTTGGTCACGCTGGAACCATTGGGCTTTCGATAGTTCGTCCGTCTCTAGCTCAATTGCCACGTTCTCATTAAGGTCCGCAAAATAGCCGGCCAGTAAGGAGTGTGATGGCGCCCACGGTTGGCTACCGAAGTACCGAATATTATGAACTTCAAGGCCGACTTCTTCAAAGACTTCCCGGCGAACGGTATCTTCAAAGGTCTCACCGATTTCGGTATAACCTGAAATCAGTGAAAAATGATTGTAGCCGGATAAAAACTTGGTCATCAAAATTTTATCACCATTCGTCACGCCAACAATAATCGCAGGCATAATCGTCGGATAAATCGTCTGACCACACGCTGCACACACCAGTGACCGTTCCGTAGCGCCTGGATGTAATGGTTGGCCGCAATGCCCGCAGAACCGCTTCGTATCATACCACCAAGCCAAATGGGCAGCCGTCGCACTACTGAAAGCCAACCAGGCCGGTGTTAGGTCTCGGAACCCTCGAGTGGTGCCAACGGTATAGTTATCATTCGCAACCGCATCAACATCGACCCAGAAAAAGGCCGCCTGATCGACAGCCAGCAAATACTGATACTGGTCAGGGCTAAACGCGTAATCCGCATCGATATCTTCGTACTTGGGCAAGGTTCCATTCATTAAAAGCACCTGTTGTTGACGACCAATTAAGATATAATCGCCCGACCGGGGTGCCCGCTGCTGATCATTCTGATTTTTTAAAACGTGTGGTTGAATATCTTGAAACATGTTGGGCCCACTTTCCTGTATAAATTCATTAGTTTGAGAACAATGGTTTTATTATAACGGAGTCACTGAATTTTTACAGGCCTGCAATCTCAGCCGGTCCTTTTACTTAAGCAAGCTCACCGTATCAGTACTTTCTCACTGTGAGGTTAATCTTCTACTCGTCAGATTTCGCGTTCGCCTTTAACCGCTGTACCAATTTGGCTATCAACGGCCGGGACCGGTTTGATTTTAATAACGCCACGATGTCATAGCCTTGTTGCGCAGCATCCGTAATCGGCAAATACGCGACTTGTTCATCATGCTCAGTTGGCACTAACCCCGCAGGATAGAATGCCAAAGCTTGGTTCAACGCAACCAACAAGTGCATCTGTTCTGCACTCGGCACTCGCCGAATCTGCTCATAGTTTTGGATAAATGGGGCACTAGCCAAAAAACTTTCTAATAAAAATGTCGAGCTTTCTGGGCTGTAATATAAAATGGGCAAAGTCGCCAACGCACTCGGTGGCAATTGTGACAATCGACTCAGTGGATTTAGCCGGCTCACCCCAATCACCATTTGATTATGATAAATTGGGACAGCGGTTAACTGTGATTCTGGAGTAACGGCGGGACGGCCATAATTAATCGATAGTGCTAAATCAAGTGAACCATCAGCTACTTGCTGCGCCAGATGCTCGTTACTCCCTTGCCGAACAACGAGTTGCAGCTCCGAATGCTGTTGCTTTAAATCGTATAAGGCCGGTAATAGGAGCCGCTGCTCAAAGGCTGAGAAATAACCGACTCGTAAGATTTGATCAGTAGGAACATTAAATTGACGTAACTCCGTCAAGGCCGTCGTATAGTTGTTCACAATATCCTGAGCAGATGCCCAAAATAACCGCCCCTGAGGAGTCAATTGAATTCTGTTCTGTCCACGGTCAAATAACGTCACTTTCAATTCATTTTCTAACTGGGTCATTTGCTTTGATACCGTCCGCTGTGAACGGTATTCACGGGCAGCCACTTGCTGAAAACTACCATACTGAACAACTTTTAAGAACGTCTGTAGCCGGTCAAGATCCATTTTTTCAACTCCATCCGCACGATTGATTCGCCTGCCGAACCAAATTGTCTGTTTGCTAACCACCATACCCCCGTTATGATGAGGGTGTGATAGCGGTTACTTCATTATAGTAATGGTGAATTCAGCCGTCAAATGCTCATTAGATAACAAATCAGTTTGGAGGAATTGACATGACGTTAGCAAAACATGATTCATACGATATTGTCGTCGTTGGTACCGGAGCAGCAGGAACAGCGGCAGCCCTAGAAGCCGCACAACACGGCGCGTCCGTGTTATTACTCGAAAAAGGACGCCATACTGGCGGTAGCAGCAATTACACTGAGGGTCTCTTTGCCGTCGACTCATACTTACAAAAGGCCCAAAACATCAACGTTTCCGCCACTGACGTTTTAAAAGAAGAAGTCGACTATTCTAAATATCGCGCTGATTCTCGAATCTGGCGTCGTTACTTGGACGATAGCGCCAACACGGTGCAATGGCTTAAAGATCAAGGTGTCGAATACGAAGGCGTACAAGCAATGGGTGCCGGCGAAGCCACGTGGCATATTTATAAAGGAATGGGCCAAGCCGTCTTACATGACGCTTTACAACCACAAGCACAAAAGCTGGGTGTCGAACTACTGACTTCCACGACCGCCACCACGCTACATCAAGCCACTGACGGTGCAATTACCGGTGTAACGATTCAAAGTGCCGCCACTAATGAGACCCAAGTCATCAATACGGCCGCAGTCATTCTTGCTACCGGTGGTTACCTCAATAATCCCGACATGATGCAGAAACTGACCCACTATGACACGCGCCGCTTAATTCCAGTTAGTTCAGGTAAAGGAACTGGTGACGGTCTTCGGCTAGCGTGGCAAGCCGGTGCACAACAATATGGCACGGGAATGGCGATGCTCTTTGGCGGTTATCTCAAAGATCCGAGCGAACCTTCCTTTAAGTACATGGCCTCCCAGATGGAAACAGCGGCCGGTCAGCAACCGTTGCTCTGGCTAAACGAACATGGGGAACGATTTGTCGATGAAGCTGTCGTTTATAACTTCTCATACGCCGGCAACGCGCTCTACACCCAAAACCAAGTATTCAGCATTCTCGACCAAGGTGTGATCAACAAAATGGCTCAGGACGGGAACTTCATGGGCTTAGGTGTTTACGTTCGGCGGGGCGAAAAAATGACGAAACTCCAGGCTGAAATCGATGCAGCCGTGGCCGCCAATAAACCATTTATTTTTAAAGCCGATACGATTGAAGCACTGGCGACCAAAATGCACCTACCTGTTGATCAAGTCCCCCACTCCATTCAAACTTACAACCAATATTGTGATAATGGTCAAGACGATGATTTCGGCAAGAATCCTGAATATCTCGTTAAAGTTTCGCAAGGTCCATTTTACGGCTTTGAACTCAATGTTGGTGCCTTTTGTACCATGGGCGGTCTCAAAATAACCACTAATAATGAAGTTTTAGACACTACTGGTCAGCCGATCACCGGTCTATACGCTGCTGGCAACGACGCCGCTGGACTAACTGGTGATACGTATGGTCCTAACATGCCTGGAACCTGTGTTGGCTACGCCTTCTACTCTGGACGCAATTCCGGTCGGCACGCGGCGCAATACACGCACCAGCAGTCAATCGTTAGTCATTAATCCCTTATTTATAAACCTAAAACGACCTTCCCGGAAGTTATCTGGAAAGGTCGTTTTAGGCTGTCTTCACATTGACACGCTGATGGGCAGTTTAGTGACTACCAATTTCACCGCAACCTCGCAAGTTAATCGGTAGCTCTGGCTTGAGCGCCATTCTTAGGCAAGTTTACCAACTTGCCTTTGCGGACCACCAAACTTTAAAAAAACAAGCATTTCAGCGCTACCAGCGTGCACTTCTTAATGTCCATCCGTTCTAACTCAGCTCAACATCGGCGTTAAGTACCGTCAAATAACGGTTTTTTCCATAATTTTGGAAAGCACCGGCATCCAGCCATTCACAACTAAGTGCCAAAACGCCCACCAAACTAGCTAGACCCGCCCAAATAATGGTGCTACACTTTAACTAATTTAGTGTGCTTATGACTAAATCAATCATCAAAAGGAGTATGATTATTTTGAACAAGCGAAAAATTATCACTAATAACCCACCAAAGTGGCACTTAATTACTGGGATTGCGGCCACAATTTTGGCTGGCATTATTTTGACCAATCAAGACGCCTTTGCGGCCACTGATTCGCCAATAACACCCACTACCACCGCGCCGACTGTTCAGCAAACAGCGCCGACTAACCCGCTATCCGGCAGTCAAGTTACCTTAACATCGACAACTGGTAGTAGCGCAACTGGCAGCACTACAACCAGTAGCCCTGCAGCAACCAGTACCGCAGCACTGCCCGCGAAATCAACGGCTACTAGTGGCTCATTGATGTCAGCAATGGCCAGCTCTTCAGCGACAAGTGGTCACGCCGCCGAACCTAGTTCAAGTGTGACCGAGGCAGCAAGCACCAATAACCTGATCCCAACTTCGGCGGCCATGGCCAGCTCTGCGACCACTAAGTATCCAACAGACACAACTGCAACGCCTAATGCTAGTTCCAGTCCAACTAGTGCTGAAAGTAGTACACCCAACAAGGCTATGAGTACAAGCCAGCAAACTGACAGTTCTAGTGTAATTCATTCAACGACCCCTGCTAGCTCTACAAGTATGCCCGTACCAACTTCAGTCGGCAGCATGACAACCGCCAAGACGGCTAGTGCCGCTGCGCCAGACGTCACTAATAGTACGGCAGCTAACAGCACGGCTCCTACTAGTGTGACGACAACTGATAGTGCTGCCGAGTCAATGCCGCTTTCGACTTCCAGTGAGACTAGCTCAGAAAAATCAGCCGCAGCAAGCACTACAAGTACAAGCCAGATATCTGACGGTTCAGAGGTTATTCATCCAATGACGAGTGCTATTTCGAGCAGCTCGTCTGCGCCCACTAGTGGTGCTAAGATGGCAGCTAGTGCGGCAAGCGCCGCCTCGGCTAGCGTGATAACCAGCGCCGTCAATAGTATCGCTGCCAGCACGTATTCCGCCGACGCTAGTGCTGCTAGTGTCGAAAGCGCCGCAACACCTGACACTTCGCATGCGACTGTTCCCGCTAGCACCGCGACTTCGGCAGCGACTACTTTTCAAATTACCAGTGTTATTAATAGCTTAGCTTCCAGTACCTATTCCGAATATGCCGAACAAGCTAACGCAGAAGCTGCTTCAGCGGCAACGACAGCTGAAAAGCCCGCGACTAGTGTTGGTACAGTCGTGCCGACCGCAGCGACGACGCCAATTGAATCTATTGATACTTGGATGCCGAACAAGCACCTTCAAGAAGCCGTTTTACGCGAGTTACAAGCTTTGAAACTCCCCGACCATCAGTTTAAATCTGTTAACGATATTACTAAAGATGATATGCAATTATTAACCCAATTCTATGGAGAAAACACTTATATTGATGGTCATACACCATACTCCTTGGAAGGGCTGCAATATGCGACGAACCTGAAAACCATTTGGCTCAATAACGGTCTCAACGCACTTGGCGGTTATTATAACGGCGACGTGACTGATATTTCACCATTGGCTGGTCTGACCAAATTAACTGTGCTGAATATTCAGCATAACCGTGTCAGTGATTTATCGCCGATTACGCATTTGACAAACCTACAAGAACTGGACGTCGCTTACAACCATATTGCTGATTTGTCAGTCTTTAAAGACTTACCGAACCTCAAGACAACTACTTATCTTGGGCAGACAATTCTAGAACCGCTCGTTTATGTCGATCAAGACACGACCAGTGCAACCTTAAAGAACCGCTTTTATTTACCAAACGGGCAGCAAGCTGTCCTTAAATCGCAAGCCGCCATTTTGAAACCAGTTCAACTAACTCCTAACGGCCAATTCTACTACCGGTTCTACTTCAACGGCGCGGGAAAAGCCGTGAATGGTGACCTGAGTAACGTGGTACCCGACGGTCAAGGTGGGTTGACATTCAATCAGTTAGTACCACAGATTCCAGGCTTCACTGGTGATGCCAACGGTCAGTTCGTCACTAACGGCGTCAGCATCAACGTTGTCCCAAATGATAAAAACTTTTATTTGGTTGCTCAAGGCTCAGATGGCAGTTCACCGGTGTTCCATGTCTTTCAGCCCTATGTATTAGCAGCCAAAGCGGCCCCAGTAACCATTCACCATGTCGATCGTAACGGTGCCGCTCTGCGCGACTCGGAAGAATTGACCGGCCTCGTTGGTGAAGATTATCAAAGCACCCCGGCTGATATTACGAACTATACCCACGTTGAAACCCAAGGCGCCCCACAAGGTACTTTCAGTGCGGAACCGCAAGCGGTCACTTACGTTTATGATAAAACAGCTGGGGCCCCTGTGACGGTCAGCTATCAGGATGAACAAGGAAAGACCCTGCAGCCAGACACGACTTGCAACGGTTTGGCAGGTGATCCATACACGACCAAGCCGCTCGAAATCGCGGGCTACGATCTCACAAAAACACCTGACAACGCGGCCGGCACGTTTACAGCTGAACCGCAGCACGTTATCTACATTTATACAAAACAAGTTCCACAGCCGGTGACTGCCAGCTATCAAGACGAAGATGGCAAAGCCTTACAACCTGATATCACCCACACTGGTGAAATCGGCGCAGCATATGAGACTAAGGCGCTAGAGATTCCAGACTACGACTTAGTTAAGACTATCGGCAACGCAACTGGTACCTTTACCAAGGAACCGCAACAAGTCACCTACATCTATACCAAGCAGATTCCACAGCCGGTGACTGCCAGTTATCAAGACGAAGATGGTAAAACCTTACAACCTGATATCACCCACACTGGTGAAATCGGCGCAGCGTATGAGACTAA
>NZ_JAKZEQ010000052.1:0-14249 GCF_022549155.1 Lactiplantibacillus sp. ME-2 | reverse complement strand
TGATTAGCTTAGCCTTCCTGCGAATACTCTTGAAAAGATTCTAAACACGTTCTAATGGATTTTTCTTTTGACCCGCAGCGGCAACTGCCTTGATGTCATCGGGGGTCGCTTCTTTAAGACCTGTTTTGGCGATTAAGGCGTCATAGACTTTATCGACATCGCCAGGGCCAATAATGATTTGATATTGGCCGTTAGTTTCGAAGGTCCCCTTAACGTCCGCGTCGTCATCTAAGGCTTGTTGATCAATCTTGGATTCATCCTTGATGACCAAACGAAGGCGTGTCGCACAGTGGGCGGCGGCTTGAATGTTGTTTTTACCAATTGCATTAAGTACGCGGTCGGCAACTTCTTGATGATTCATAATAATTCACTCCCTGAGTCTAAAATTATTTTTAATTTAATAATGCAAGCGCTTTACAGACCCAATAATAACAAGTTTGGAAAATATGTCAAGCGTTTGATACAAAATTGAATTGCTTGATAATCTTTTTAAAAAGCCGAATTTGAAACGCTGACATGAAAATATAATATAAAAATGTCAAACGATTGACATATCGGTGTAAGCGGTTTTATAATAGTGACAATTAAGTCGAACGTTAAAAAGGAGCTCATCGTCATGATATGGAATCGTAAAACCCGTTATACCCCTTATGAACAGTGGCCAGCAACTAAGCTACCACAGCTTGTTGCCCAGGCACGCCAATCTAAGTGGCGGATGCAACATCATATTCAGCCCGCATCAGGTTTGTTAAATGACCCCAATGGCTTTTCATACTTTGATGGTCAGTGGCACCTGTTCTACCAAGTTTTTCCGTTCGGTCCGGTACACGGACTGAAGTCATGGCAACACGTAACCTCTAAGAACTTGGTGGATTGGCATGATGAGGGCTTAGCGATTCGACCAGATACGCCGTACGACTCACACGGCGCGTACACGGGTACGGCACTACCAATTGATGATCAGTTATTTATTATGTATACGGGTAATGTCCGTACTGCTGACTGGCAACGTGACTCGTATCAATTAGGTGCCTGGATGGACACGGATAATCACATTAAAAAGCTGTCCCGGCCACTAATTGCGCATGCTCCGGCTGGGTACACGAGTTCGTTTCGTGATCCGGGCTTGATCCGTACTGACCACGGCTACTACGCGTTGATCGGTGCGCAGACGACTACTGAGATTGGTGCTATCTTGGTTTATTTCTCAAAGGATCTGACCACCTGGATGTGTCAAGGCGAGTTAAACGTTCCCGCAGATGCACGGGGTTACATGATTGAGTGTCCGAATCTGGTCTGGATCGATCAACAGCCCGTTTTACTGTTCTGTCCCCAAGGGTTATCACAAGCAACGACTCCGTATCAGAATATTTATCCGAACATGTACTTAGTTGCCGATCAATTGGACCTAGCTCAGGCACAATTAACTGACCCCCACGCCCTGACGCAATTAGATGATGGCTTTGACGTGTACGCCACGCAGGCAATCAATGCTCCGGATGGCCGCGCGTTAGCCGTCAGCTGGATTGGGTTACCTGAAATTACCTATCCAACTGATCGTGAAAATTGGGCCCATTGTTTGAGTTTGGTTAAGGAACTAACGCTTAAAGATGGGCACCTCTATCAAAATCCAGTGGCAGCGGTGGATGATTTGCGGACGACGGCGCATGACCTAGTCTTTGAGCAACAACGGGCGACGGTAGCGGCTTTGAATGGCAGCTTTGAACTCTTACTGACGGTTCCCGCTGATAAAACGGTCACAGTTAACATCGCTGATCAGCAAGAAAGTGGCCAGCTGCAGGTAACTGTTGATGCCAACCATGGTCAGGTCATGATTGATCGGCGGCATACGGGAAATTCGTTTGCTGAAGATTATGGTCAGACTCGTCAAGTGGAGTTACCGGCCCATAAGACGATAAAAATCCGGCTAATCATAGATGTGTCAGTCTTTGAATGCTATATTGATAATGGCTATTCCGTGATGACTGGCCGTTTCTTCTTAAACGCTACCCCGAGTCGCCTTAACGTTCAAGGTGACACTACGGCAGTCACCGGTAAAGTCTGGGAATGGCACCAATCAGAGCATACTGGAGTCGATAACAATGAAACCAAAATTAAATGATGTTGCGAAGCTAGCGGGGGTCTCAGCGACAACCGTTTCTCGGGTTATTAATAACCATGGCTACCTGAGTAGTCAGACTAAAGAAAAAGTTTTCGCGGCGATGCGAGAACTGCATTATCAGCCGAATAATATGGCACGCTCACTGCAAGGAAAGAATACGCGCTTAATTGGCGTCATCTTTTCAGATATTAGTAATCCGTTCTTTGGTGAACTGGTGTCCCGGATTGAAAAAATCTTATTTGCTAAAAATTATAAGGTGATTTTATGTAATAGTGCGGATGATCCGCAAAAAGAACGCGACTACTTACAAATGTTGATGGCTAATCAGGTCGATGGGATTATTGCTGGTGCCCACAATTTAGGTATTGAAGAATATCAACAATACGGCCTTCCGATTATTTCATTTGACCGGTACTTATCCGACAATATTCCCATCGTTAGTTCGGATAATTACCAGGGGGGCTGGCTAGCAACCCAGACATTGCATCAGGCGGGGGCGACTAACGTGGCTATTTTTACTGGTAAGTCACACGCTGGTTCGCCAACGAATGGTCGCCGTGAAGGATATGAAGCCTACTTGACTGCCCAACAGCTAACACCCCATGTCCACGAATTACCGTTTGAATTGACCCCCGCGCTGAAGATGATGGAAATTAAGACGATTATGACACAACATCAGTATGATGGTATTTTTTGTAGTGATGATTTGACCGCTTTACTAGTGCTCAACGTCGCGCGACAACTGTCATTAACGGTTCCTGAGCAATTACGCGTTGTTGGTTATGATGGCACGGCGCTCATACGTGATTATCATTCTGAATTAACAACAGTAGAACAACCGTTAGCGGATATTAGCACGTTACTGGTTTCTCTACTATTGCAGCGGATTGAGGATGCGAATTGTACACTGGAATCAAAATATACGTTACCAGTTAAGCTCATCAAGGGCCTTACCGCGTAACTAAGGAGTTAATCGTAATTATGGCAGCAACAATCAAGTGGTGGCAACAAGCCGTTGTCTATCAGGTCTATCCACGGAGTTTTCAAGATACCAATCATGATGGTATTGGTGACTTAAAGGGGATCACGGCCCACCTAGACTACTTAAAGCAATTAGGAATCGACGTCATTTGGCTCAATCCCATTTATCGTTCACCCAACGATGATAATGGTTATGATATTAGTGATTATCAACAAATTGCGGCCGACTTTGGCACTATGGCTGATTTTGATGAATTATTGCAAGCCGCCCATGACCGGGGCTTAAAGATCATCATGGACTTGGTTGTTAACCATACCTCTGATGAGCATCCATGGTTCAAACGCAGTCGCCAGGACCGCACCAATCAATATCGTGATTTCTACTTTTGGCGCTCAGGTAACGGCAAAAAGGCGCCCAATAATTGGGATGCGGCTTTTGGTGGTTCAGCATGGCAATATGATGAGCAGACCCAGCAGTATTATTTACACACGTTTTCAACAAAACAACCTGATTTAAACTGGGAGAATCCGACCTTACGAGAGTCAGTTTATACGATGATGACCTGGTGGCTGAACAAGGGTGTTGACGGTTTTCGAATGGACGTCATTAACCAAATCTCTAAGTTACCCGGGTTACCAAATGGTCCACTGAAACCGCACAGTCAGTTTGGCGATGCTCGAGTAACGAACGGACCGCGAGTTCATGAATTCTTGCAAGAAATGAACCAAGAAGTGTTGTCACAGTTTGATATCATGACGGTTGGTGAGACCCACGGGGTGACACCAGCGGATGCGCTGAAGTATGCGGGCGCTGATCGGCACGAATTAGATATGGTCTTTGAATTTCAACATCTGCGACTTGATAATAGTCAGCATGGTCTTGGTAAGTGGAGTACGCGTAAGACACCGTTAGTGGCGCTAAAGAAAGTCATTAGTGACTGGCAAGTCGGACTTGAAGGGCGGGCTTGGAACAGCCTGTTTTGGAACAATCATGATACGCCACGAGCGGTCTCACGTTTTGGTGATGACCGACCAGCATATCGGGTACGTTCGGCTAAAATGCTCGCAACGTGTTTACACCTCTTGCAGGGAACCCCGTATATTTATCAAGGTGAAGAACTGGGGATGACTGACGCTCATTTTACTGAATTAACCAGTTACCGAGATATTGAATCGCTCAATGCCTATCGTGATTTAGTGACTGAGCGCCAACTACTATCACCGGCAGATATGATGGCCCGATTAGCGGCGCGTTCTCGGGACAACTCGCGAACGCCGATGCAATGGGACACGGAGGTTAACGCGGGTTTTAGTGACGCGGCGCCATGGCTCACGGTCAATCCCAACTATCGTCAAATCAATGCTGCCGCAGCTTTGGCTGATCTGGATTCAGTGTGGTACTATTACCAGCACTTGATTCAATTACGACATCAATACCCCTTAGTGACGTTAGGTTCGTTTGAGCTCTTGTGGGCCGATGATCCGCAGGTATTCTTATATGAACGGCAATGGGAAGGGCGGACCTGGCTAGTTTGTTGCAATTTCGCAGCCGAGACACTGTCCCGACCACTGGATCAATATCTGACGCCCACGGCCAAATGCTTGATTAGTAATTATGGCGAGCAGCAGCCAAATAAATTACGGCCTTATGAGGCTTGGGTCTACCGACTCGCATAGGTATCCGGGACTTGGCTAATTGAGGCGGTCTTTGAAATATACCCAATCGTTACGATTAGTGTGAATTGGGTTGCTCAAAATTCTGCGATGGTCTTAATAAGCGACCACCTGACTAAAAAACTGCTTTCAAAAGGATAACTTTTGAAAGCAGTTTTTTTAGCGCGCGACGACCACTTGACCCACGTGAGGCTCATCTAGTCGTTGGTGACCTTGAATGAAGCCCGTGAGGTTAAACGGTAGTTGTTCATTGATCGTCGTGGTCAATTGACCAGTATCTAGCAACTTGAATAGCAATTGTAAGGCGGCCTGATCAGAAATCACTTCGGTCGGTTGGATTGCTTGGAAACGAATTGATTTACTGGTGGCTGGCAAGTGACGGGCAAATGAAGCGATGGTCGCATCAAATTTGGCCATTGCTAAGTCATCTTTGCCACCAACGCCATCGATAGCGACATTGATTACGACGTCACCGCGGTCGGCTAACACGTGAACTGGATTTTGATGCTGATAGTCGACGAATTGGTCGACTCCCAGTGTCGCAATCAATTTAGCATAACGGTCACTAGCAATCGCGATAACGTGGGCACCTAATCGTTTGGCTAACTGAATAATTAACAAGCCGACTGGGCTGCCAGCGCCTTTGACAATCACCGTTTGGTCGGCCTGGATGTCCGCAAAGTAGCGCACCGTTTTGTAAGCGACAATCCCTGGAGTGACTAAGCTGACGGCGGTGACCGGATCAAGATTAGTTGGCATGGTCACCGCTAGATCACTATCTAAACAAACCTGGTCCGCGTAAGTATGGTTCGTGCGGGCAGCCACCACTGTCCCAACGTCCAAGTCAGTGACAGCGGCGCCAACTTGAATGATTTTCCCAATGACATCATGCCCAGGAATATGCGGTAGTGCGACGCTTTGGATAGTACCTAGCCGTTCTAAGCGGTCTTCCTCGGTTAGGTTAACGGCTAAAGTTTTGATTAATAATTGATTATCTGTTGGAATCAGCTGTGATTGTGGTAGTTCTTCAAATACGGTAGGTCCCCCAAATTTTTGATACCCGTATGCAAGCATTGTAATCCCCCTCCTCATATCTAAGTTCGTTAGTTGACGTGGTGCCGGGATGTGACTTATTAGTAAATAAATCATGCAGTATCAATTGACGAATTGTTAGATTGATCCAAAACATGCTCTTGTCTAATTGTAGCCAGCAGTGGGGGCGAATCACAAGCAGTAACAATTATATTCCGGGATTGGTTCGGTCACCGATTAAATTAAACAACCTAGTTTTAAATTAACCGGCTTCGTTGGCTGGCTGATGCTTCAGGCCCCAGCCAGTGAAACCACTGATAATTGAGAATACCGGTGATAGTAAGCTGAATAAACAAAATGGCAGGTAAGCTAAGGTTGATACCCCGAGCGTGTTAGCGGCAAAGGCCCCGGCAACGCCCCACGGAATCAGGTAATTGATGACAGTTCCACCGTCTTCAAGGACTCGACTGAGGGCTAAGTTAGCCAATCCTCGCTGATTGAAGGTCGTTTTGAACGCTTTACCAGGCAAGATAACGGAAAGGTACTGTTCACCGACAAAGATGTTGACACCGATTCCCGCTAAAATCGCAGCCGTAACAGTTGTCCCGGCACCTTTCAATCGCTTAGTTAGCGGCACCATTGCTGTCTGAATGAGGTTGAATTTCATTAGTAAACCGCCTAACGACAGGGTTAATAGGATTAAGGAGACCGTGCTCATCATGGCACTGATACCGCCACGTGAGAGTAAGGCGTCCACCCCGGCGTTGCCAGTTTTGGCTACAAAGCCGGTTTCGATCATCGTGGCGATCTTAGTTAAGGCAATATGAGGTTGCTCGATAAAAATCATGACGATGGCAAGACCGATATTCATCAACAAGGTTGCAATGGCTGGAATTTTAAGTAGGGCACAGGCAAACATGACGACGAGTGGCAAGGCCGCCCACCAGCTGATGGTAAAGTTATTATTGAGGACGGTCAACGTCGTTTGAATCTTGCCCAAATGGCTTTGTGTTGCGGCTCCGGCACCTAAAACGGCGTAGAGTACTAGTGATACGACAAAAGCAGGAATCGTAGACCACATCAGATTACGAATGTGGTCGAATAAATCTGCTTCGGCAATGGCTGCGGCCAGGTTGGTCGAATCTGACAACGGTGAAGTCTTATCTCCAAAAATGGCTCCTGAGATGATAGCTCCGGCAATCAAAGCTGGGTTGATGCCCATCGTTGTCCCGATTCCAAAGAGGGCAATCCCAATCGTTGAGATAATCGTGAAGGCACTCCCGATGGAAGTTCCAATAATTGCACAAACGAGAAAAACGGATGGAACGAACCACTGCGCAGAGATCAGATGAAACCCAAAGACCATCATTGAAGGAATGATGCCAGCTGCAATCCAAACGCTGATGAGTGCCCCGATGAGTAGAAAAATAAAAATTGGGATAATCCCAGTTTTAATACCATCGATGATGCCACCATGAATGTCATCCCAGTGGGCACCGCGAATTCGGGCCCATAAAATGATGAGGGCGATAACGAGAATAACGGGGGTCTGTGGTGACAGGCCGAACTTAATAACGCCAAGTCCCATAATTGCAAGCATAATGAGTAAAACGAGTAGGGCTTCTGGTAACTGAACTGAACGCCATTTCTTTGAATTAGGCATAATAATTAACTCCTTTGAGGTCGTTAAACCAGCAGTGAATAGCCCGACACGGACTGCTTCAACAGCGGTTGTACGCCGATAATAGTGGGTGAATATAAAAAATCGTCCCTGTTGCATAATAATGCAACAGGGACGATTGATTAGACCGTGGTACCACCCAGCTTGAGCCACAATATGACTCCACTCACTAGCAGTTAACGGCTCTAGTTGTTATCCGCCGGGCGTACCCGGACCTCTCCTACCGTATTTCATCGAGATTAACCTGATCGGTTCGCAGCACCCACCGACTTCCTGACGCACAGTTAATTCGCTACTTGAAAGTAAGATTATCGTTCGTTATTTGAATATAAGCGATAATAGCATGGCGTTTTTGATTCGTCAACTAAGATATGGCTAGAAACGTGTTAGGCTAACAAATAAATAGCGATAAGTGGGTACGCTCAAATGACCGACAATGGTAGAATGGTTAGTGTTGTAAGCGGTGCCTTTTATGGTTGACCGTGACAAGTTTTTTAAAGCAAACTTTTTTAGGGGGATAATCATATATGGCTAATCAATGGTGGCAATCAGCGGTTGTTTATCAGGTTTATCCACGGTCGTTTCAGGATTCAAATGGTGATGGAATCGGTGATTTGCCAGGAATTACACAACGGTTAGATTATATTAAACAGCTCGGCGCGGATGTGATTTGGCTCAACCCAATTTACCGTTCACCCGGTGTCGATAATGGCTATGATATTAGTGATTATTACGATATTAATCCAGAATTCGGGACGATGGCTGATTTTGATCAATTATTAACAACGGCCCATGCGAAAGGGTTAAAAATCATGATGGACATTGTTGTCAACCATTCATCTGATCAAAATAAGTGGTTTACGACGAGTGCGCAAAGTAAGGATAATCCGTACGCGGACTATTATATTTGGCGTGATCCTGTTGATGGGCATGAACCTAACAACTGGGGTGGCTTTTTCGGTGGCTCTGCTTGGAAATATGTTGCCAGCCGTGATCAGTATTACTTACATTCATTTGCGGTTGAACAGCCAGATTTGAACTGGGATAATCCGCAACTACGGCAAGCAGTCTATGACATGATGAATTTCTGGGTCAATAAGGGCGTGGACGGTTTCCGCTTGGATGTCATTAACTTGATTTCCAAGCCTGATAGCTTTGCAGACGGGCAGCCAGAAGCTGGGGAACCATACGCGGCAATCGGTGGAATTATTGCCAATGGTCCGCATCTCCATGAATACTTACAAGAAATGAATCAGCAAGTGTTTGCAGGCCATCAACTGATGACGGTCGGCGAAACGCCTGGGGCTACGGTTGCTGATGCTAAGCAACTGGCAAGCAGCCAAGGTCAGGAATTAAACATGGTGTTTGAATTTGAACACATGGGCCTGGATGGTAATCCAGATCCGGCGCTAGGTAAGTGGAATGACCAGCCCGTCCGACTGGTTGACCTAAAGCAGAGCTTGTCTAAGTGGCAAATGGGCTTACAAGGGACAGCCTGGAATAGTCTCTATTGGAATAATCATGACCAACCGCGAATTGTGTCACGATTCGGGGATGAACGGCCAGCTTATCGGGAACGTTCAGCCAAAATGCTAGCGACCCTATTGCACTTTCTTCAAGGGACACCCTACATCTACGAAGGTGAGGAGCTAGGCATGACGAATGCCCATTTTACCAAGTTAACCGACTATCAAGACTTGGAATCACTGAATGCGTATCATCACTTTGTTGATGACGAACAGGTCGTTCAACCTGAACAGATGTTAGGTTATCTCGCCCATATGTCGCGGGATAATGCGCGTACACCGATGCAGTGGGATGATAGTCAGAATGCTGGGTTTTCAACGGCAACACCGTGGCTAGCGGTTAATACCAATTATCCGCGAATCAACGCGCAACTCGCGCAACGAACGCCCGGTTCAGTTCTGAGCTATTATCAGCGGCTGATTAAGCTCCGGCACCATTTACCAGTCATAACGACGGGAACTTATCACCTATTATCACCTGATGATGCGGCCGTTTATGCCTATATGCGGCATATGGGGTCGCAGCACCTGCTAGTAATTTGTAACTTTACTGCGGCAACCCAGACGCGACACTTTGCAGAATTACCCGCTGATGCGCATCTGTTGATCAGTAACTACGATGAAGATCATCAAGACGTATTACGAGCGTACGAAGCAAAAGTTTACCAGTTTTAGGTCACAATTAGCTTCGCTGCTGGAGTCGTGAATGTGATTTTTAACGGCGGTTGTGTGCTTACGAGCACGAGTTGGTCGTGTAAATTTAATCGTGATGACTTAACCAAAAATGCGCCCCAATAAGAACGCCCAACCTATCATTCTAGATAAGTTGGGTATTTTTATTGGAGCGCATGTGTGATTATGATCAAGTTTGTGGTTAAGATTTTTGTTCGGCATTGTCAGCCGCAAATGTTTTTTCAATAATGTCGATAACCTGTTTCACTAAGCCAATTGGAAATTGGTGGGCCCGACGAATCAAGTTGATATGCACGCTAGGAACCTGAACGTCGTCGAACGGAATCTCAACGAGACCATCGTCTTCACCATCGTTGGGGGTCGTGATGTCGGAAATGAAGCCTAGTGCCAGGTTCTCTTTAACTAATCCCTTGATCAAGGTGCTGCTATCAGATTCGAAGAGAACTTGGGGTTCAATCGAAAGTTGTTCAGCAAGTTGCCGGAAGACTAGTTTATTTAAGTAAGTTGCATTAAGCAGTACAAAAGGCGATTTTAGCGCTTCTGCAAAAGTCGGATGCTCAGCCTTTGCTAAGGGGTGTGCAGCATTAGCGAGAATGCGAAATTTAAAGGGCCGTAATGGCGTTACTGCAAGCCGTTCATCCAATGTTTGATCCAAGTTACCACTGATGGCTAAGTCGAGTTGGCCGGCTAAAACCTGTTTGACAAGTTGATTAGCCCCCATTTCAACAGTGTGGACGCTACTAAGCAAATCTTGCTCGATGATTGGTTTTGTTAATGCCGGTAAATAATGTTCACTGACGGATGGTTCGATACCAAACCGCAGTGTATGTTGACGCAAATGACTGATTGATTCATTGACATGCTGCCAGTTGTTGATAATGTCGTTGGCTGCGAGCAATAGTTGCTGGCCACTAGGTGTTAACACCAGCGCCTTGGTCTTTGCTTGGCGAAAGAACAGTGTCACTTGGAAATGACGTTCTAGTCGTTTAATTGCTTGGGAGATTGTGGGTTGGCTAACGTGAAAATCAGCAGCCGTTTGCGTATAACTCTGAGTGCTGATTAAGCGTTGGAAGTAATACAAGTCTTTAATGTTCATGAAAAATGTAGCCTCCATAAAATATTAATGTTGGTTGCGCAATTAATAGTCGCAGGTAAGCAGGCTCCGACTGATTGATTAAAGCTGGTTATTATACGTCATGTTAATCATACCATTGTTATAACGAATAGTGTCAGGATAATTAGTGAAAATTAATTCACAAAATAGTTAACGCGCTTAAACTATAATGATTATTAATAAGAATGTTAGTGCTGATTGGTACAGATGTAGTGTTGCTGGTAAATTAAGTTTTGAGTCATTATATAATTTTATCAGTTAAAGGGCTGCCACATCGTTTTGATTATCATGACGTGTCGGTTGGTCTGATTAATCACCGGAAAAAAAGTTGCATTGCTTAAGTGGGAGTCGTTAGAAATAAAGGTTAAAGTGTTAAAGCGATAAGTAAACATTATGCAGATTAAAAAGCATACAAGTTAATGACAAACTATTAGTAATAAAGCTATAAAAAATACTTATCAGTTAAGGTGCTGTTATATATCGCTCGATAAATCAATAATTGGTCTACGTGTCATCGGTAGCGCCAGTCTGCCCCGTTTCTCGACGTAATTAGTTGACAAGCAACTAAAGCAGTTAATGGGTTTAAATTATAAATGAAACGAATGACATCATTTTTACTGATTGCAATTAGTTAAATCTATATTAATCAGCATAAATTATTTTAATTAGCTAACAACTGTCACGAACTCGTCAAAATTGATGGCATACAACTTTTGTATAAAATATTATAATACTAATTATGATTCATGTCTTTAAAATGTTGATATATCGGTAAATTAATTAAGTGTACATAAATAAAAATTATATAGGTGTAATGAGCCTTTTGAACAAATATTGCTGGTATGTAACTGCTATCTGTGAGCGACGAATTTTGACAAAAAGTGTCTTCAAATTTGCGGAATGTGGTTTATAATTAAGACGTGTAATCGGTTTAAAAGTTTTAACTTATATAAGAAAGGGGGGATATCATGCGATTAATCGATTTCAAAACTTGGATAATGGGAACGGCCGCCATGTTGACATTGATTGTGACAAATCAAACAGTGAGTGCGGCGGACACAGCTACCACTGCCACTGAAACGACGCAGACTTCTGGCTCGAGTACACTTGCTAATCAAGTGGTGTTGCGACAAACTACGAGCAGTAGCAGTAGCAGTAGCAGTAGCAGTAGCAGTAGCAGTAGCAGTAGCACGAAAGCATCGGCAACTGGTGCGGCGACTGAAACGGCGACTAGCAAAGCGGTCACCACGTCTGAGTCATCAACCCAATCATCTAGCACAACGGCTACTAGCCAAACGACTTCAGGTGTGACAGCCGCTCAAGCAACAACGGACAGTACTGATACGACAGCGACGTCCCAGGCGACGGCTAATGCCAAAGCGGATCAACGAGCGGCTAGTGCGAAGGCGAACAACGAGCAAGCAACGACCCAGAATCAGCAACAAACGACTAATATGTACAGTGGTGTCGTTACCAGTCAAAAAGACTCGGCGAGAACGGCAACTACGACGGATCAAGCAACTGCGTCTGTCGCGACACTGTCCAGAATGAGCCGGGCCAGTCTTCGCAGTTTAGCACAACGGGCAACGGTTGCGGTTCAGGGGCTCGATGCTACTGACGCAACGGTGACTGACGATGATGGTGTTACGTATAGCGCTACGGATGTATTGAGTCTGTATGCGAACTATATCGCGAAGTATCATTGGTCAATAGCCGATGATGTTAGCGTAACTGCTGGCAGTACAGCAACGGTGACCTTACCCGAGAATGTTGTCTTTACCAATGGTACGCAGCATATTGATGTCCAAAAATCAGATGGAACGGTCGTCGGGACTTTTACGGCCGAGACCGGTAGTCAAACCGGAACACTAACTTTTAATGATTATTATGCGACTAGTGATCGTTATAATCGTCAAGGAGACTTAACGTTTTATGTTACTGGGACTAGCGCAACCACTGGCAGTAGTACGACTGGGATTAATAAGGTTGGCTGGGCCGATAGTAATAGTTTAGATGCTGATGGTAATCCCACCAAAATGATCTGGCAAGTTGTCGCAAACATTAATAGTGAAAAGTGGCAGCAAGTTGCGATTGTTGATCAGCTGGGCCTTTATCAAACGCACGAAGGTACCATGACGTTGGAAACTGGTCATTATACTGACGGTGCCTTTGTTAAAGACGCGGCACTGGGCACTTATGATTTTGCAACGCAGCAGTTTACCTACGCTGATGGGGTATCAACACCACAAGTAACCGTGACGGTTGTGGGTCAGCAGATGACAATTAATATTGGCCAATTAGATGTAGCGGTCAATATATTTTATGAAGTTGGTCTGACAGTAGGACATACGTACACCAATAATGCGGGTGTAACGTATGCACCTGTCATTGGAGATGCGACTGATCCAAATGAGGGCAGTTCGACAGGCGAACCAAAGAGTGAACAATCGAACGTGGCCGTTAGATTTGGTGGTTCCGGAACCGCTAGTGATGACATTCAGAGTTACAGTTTGTTCATTAATAAAACTGATGGTGACGGCCAGTCAGTTGCTGGTGCCACTTATCAGTTAGAGGATAGTACGGGTACGGTACTTCGGACCGATTTGGTGACTGATTCAGTTGGACAGTTACGCATCGGTAACTTGTCGGCTGGGACGTACATGCTGGTTGAGACGGCGGCTCCGAGTGGCTACCAAATCGACACGGCCAAGCACGTCTTCACGGTATCCGCAGCGCAAGCAACGGCTAACGTGGTCACAGGTAGTGTGGTTGACAAACGAATTGCTAAGACGGCGCTGACTGTTAACAAAGTTTGGGCTGACGTGCCAGCTGGAGTGCAAACGCCGACCGTTGAAGTGACGTTGCAACGCAATGGTCAAGCTTATCAGACCTTGCAATTAACGTCAGCAAATGGCTATACGGGCACTTTCAGTGATTTGGATGTGACGGATGTTTATGGCAATGCGTACACTTATACGGTGATTGAAACGGCCATTGCTGGCTATATCAGTAGTCAAACAACTAGTGGTGAGACGGTGACATTAACGAATACGTATCAAACCGGGAAATTGACGGTGATTAAGACGGATTCGAGTGGCGCCAATCGCTTGGCCGGGGCGGTTTTTGCCGTGAAAAATGCTGCCGGAACGCTGGTTGCTCAGTTGACAACTGATGCGACTGGTCAAGCACAGCTTACAGGTCTAACGCAAGGCGCTTATACGGTTAGCGAAATTCAAGCACCGGACGGTTACTTGATCAATACACAGGCGCAAGTGCTTGTGTTGAATGAGCAAAGCGCTTATCAAGGCCAATTAGTTTTTGCCGATGAGGTCGAACCAAGTGAACCGAGCGAACCAAGCGAGCCGAGCGAACCAAGCGAACCGCTGTCTCTTATACACATCTCCGAGCCCACGAGACTATGATGGC
>NZ_JAKZEQ010000051.1:0-14753 GCF_022549155.1 Lactiplantibacillus sp. ME-2 | reverse complement strand
GATTCATGTTATAATAATCTTGCATATTAGGAATGTCCTTTCGAGGATAATTTCGCAGAGTATCGGGTGCGACCGATGCTCTTTTTTTATTTTCTATTATATCAAAAACAGGTCTGGAAAAATCCGAAGATTTTTCCAGACCTGTTTTGTTTCTAGAGACTTATGTCACAGCCTCCACTGTCATGCTGCTTATCTAAATTAAGCACTTAGAAGTAGTCGATAAGTGCTGGTCGTTCTTTCACTAAACTAGTGTCAAGTCGGTTGATCGCATTCACATCACCGGTGATTAATCCGTGTTGGTACGCCCGGGCTAAGCTCTGGGTGCCAAAGCAAGCAGTGGTTAATTGCTGAATCGTTAACTGAATGTCAGCCGGCCCAGTTAATTGGTCGCTAACCCGATTGAGCGTTACTTGCCCGTTGTGCCGCGTCAATGACCAGATTCCTTGATTAGCAGGGAGGGTAGCGTCACTGACTGCTAGGCGAATTGGTTGGATGTCCGTGAGAAACGGATAGCGCTTGATAAAGTCATATAAATCAACAATGCGGGCCATCATGTACGGCTGGACAGTCACTTTTAAACGGTATGGGTCGGCTAGTAGTTCCAAGCCGTTGGTCGCACTTGGGCTATCATAACTAAACGTTTCAAAGGTGGTGCCATGCTTAGTGATAAAGTTAGCCAATCGTTCGAAAGCGGTCGGCGTGCTAGTCACCCATTCTTGAATCGCAAAGTTAGTGGCCTGCCGTTCATAGATCAAATAGCCCTCGATATTGGCAGCCGCATTGCGGTAAATTGCGACCGACCAATGATGTTTGAGAGTCAGGTAATGTTGCCACCAGGCTGGTCGAATCAGACCACCACGCTGATTTTGTGGTTGTCGTGCATAAAAATCGTTGATTTGGGCCAGCCCGTCATTGCCATAGCGGGTGATCGTACCAGACCAGTCCGTCGGTTTGACACGTGGTAGGTCTGGAGCGGCCATGACTTGGTGCGCGTGGTCGAAGACATGCTCATAGCCAAAACGACGATAGTAACCGTACGCGAAGGGGGCAAGGTAGGACAGCGTCACGTGGTTGGCCGCCATTTCTGTCAGCGCCGTCGTTAGCAACTGTCCCGCGCCACCCTGACCGGCATATTCAGGCGCACTCATCACATCGCCAATACCATTCATCCGGTAGGTGACGCCATGAAAGTTGACTGCTAGTGGCAGACTGTATAGCCCACTAACCAGTTGACCATGATCGTGACGGCCGTAGATCCAGCCATGTTGGTAGCGATCCATGAAAAATCGCCGCCGCGCGGGGGTATCGTGATTATTGAACGCGTATTGGTAAAGTTGGTAGAAAGCTTCGCGGTCAGCATCGCTAGTTAAACGGTAATCAATTGTCATTAATGCGACCCCTCCATTCGTTGAGTACTATTTGGCAGCGACAAATTTAAAGTCGGCCCATGGTTGTAGCAAGTTAAGGCAAGGTAAGTCACTCTTAGTAATATGACCAACCACATTGATTCGGCCAGTATTTTCAAGATTTTGGCGTGCAATCTGCAATTCACCTTTGTATTGCCCAAACTCATCGTTATCGATCAAGACATCACCGGTATGAATGGCATCTAGGTGATGAGCAGGAAAGGCTTCGTCTTTGTAGATGACCCGGGTTTGAGAAGAACGAATGACGTAATCTGAAAAATCACCGCGATAAGTCTGTGGTTGCGCAAAGAGTACTTTTTCTTCAACTGCCGATAGATCAGCAACGGTTTTGACGTGTAGCAGTGGGTAAGGGCTAAAGAACACTTCAGCAGCCGCTTTTAGTTCGGCTTCACTCGCGTAGGCGTTACCAATTAAGACGTCGTCGATTAGCCCCGTCATTTTCAAATGTTGAACTTGTGCCGCAATCGGTAACCCCCGATGATCTTCAAGGGTACATAACCCGTCTTGCATGGGCCAAGGCCCATAAGTCGCATCATTTGATGAAACAAACGCGGCGGTGTTGATGCCATACTGACGGTATTGTTCAGAAGTCTGAACAAAATAATCATAACCAAGACCAGTGTATTGTTGTGGGTAGAAGTTATGTGAGCCTAGTAAGTTATCTTTTTCAGGTGAATAATCCATAATCGTGTCAACATAGTGAGTCCCTTTGGACATGTTGACTTCAATCTTAATGCCGAATTCGTTGTGCGTCATCCGGGCTTCTTCTTGACCAGTGAATCCTAGGTCGAGGCGGACACCCCAGGCACCGAGGTCGTGGAAGAATGACAAGTCGTCATAGGACACGCCAAGTTGTTTGAAGAGGTCAGGATTGACGTCGACCATTACTTGCAAGCCTAATTGGTTCGCGTAAGTGATCACTTTTTTAAAGTTGGCAACCACTGCGGCTTGGTCCCCTTTGATTTCAAGCAGTGAAGTGAATACCCGTTGATAGCCATATTTTGCGGCTAAATCGAGGTACGCTGCATCCTTTTCAAAGGTTGATCGTTCGGGATAAACGGAAACACCGAGTTTACTCATTTAAAATTCCTCCAAATAATAATTAGTTTCTGTATTCGCTTACATTATCGCACAAATAATTGGTCCGTACCAGTAAAATAGACAATTTGTTGGTACCAATTTTTGCCTGTCACTCCACGCGGGATTATGATACGATTTGGGTATTAATAATTGGAGGTATCATGATGACATTTGAAGCTATTTTACCTGAATTAAAAGCTGGTAAGCGCGCTGTTCGGACTGGTTGGGAAGGGACCGAATTGTTCGTCGAATTACAGACGGCAACCACTTTCAACGGCGACCCGCTGAACCCGTACTTTTTAATCAAAACGGCCGATGAAGCCTATAGTATGTGGTCACCAACGGATTGTGATATTTTAGCGACGGACTGGCAGTTGGTTGACTAATGCAATTTGATGAATATCGTGGACAGACTGTCTTGGTTACTGGAGCTGCCTCCGGGATTGGCTTAGCCCAGGTCCAGAGTTTCCTAGCCCAGGGGGCTGACGTGATTGCCATTGATCGGCAGCCACAGCCATCAGCGCTAGTAACGACGTCAGCCCTGCGCTATGAAATTGCTGATGTGACCGACACTAATGCGCTCGTCGCGGCGATTAAATCAGGAGTTAACGTACTCGGCAAGCCAACCGTCGTGTGCAATACGGCCGGTAAGTTAGACGGCTATCAACCAACTTTAGCAACGGATCTGAAAACGTGGCAAGATATTTTGGCGACGGATCTGACAAGCCAGTTTATCGTGACTAATGCGGTGCTACCTGCAATGTTAGCCGCACAACACGGCGTTTTCGTGAATATGGCATCGATCGCTGGACTGGTGGGTGGCGGAGGCGGCGCAGCGTATACCGCAGCCAAACACGCCATCATTGGTTATACGAAACAACTTGACTTGGACTATGCGGCTCAGGGAATTCGCGCCAACTGCATTGCGCCGGGGGCTATCGATACCCCGATGAATGCCGCTGATTTTGCTGGCGATGGTAAGATGGCGAAATGGGTTGCCAGTGAGACGCCCGCAAAACGGTGGGCCCAACCGCAGGAAGTTGCAGATCTGACGCTATTTTTAGCGAGTCAGCACGCTGATTATATTCATGGGACGGTGGTTCCAATTGATGGTGGTTGGTTAGCAAAATAGGAAGGGGACTTTGGTATGGCTTGTATTTTTTGTCAGCCGTTGCCGTATATTTTGGAGAATGACCTAGCAGCGGCCTTCTTCGATAAAAAGCCGGTGAGTCCGGGACATTTGTTGATTATTCCGAAAGCACATTATGCCACGTATTTTGATGTGCCCACGGCGACCAGGAATGCGATGCTCGCCTTACTGACCCAAGCAAAAGCGTACCTAGATGCGCACAATCATCCGGATGGCTATAATATTGGCATTAACGTTGACCCGGCTGCGGGCCAAACCGTAATGCATTGTCATCTCCATCTGATACCGCGATATCAAGGTGACGTGCCAGACCCCGCGGGTGGCATTCGTAAGATGCTGCCGGATGGTGTACCGGATTTGAGATAGATTAAGGAGTAGTGAATGTGTATGGCAGATTTATTTGAGAAAGTTGGCCGGCGCGGTAAGGTCCTATCAACGACACCGGTGTATCATGGGCCGATTTTTGATTTGGTCAAACAAACGATTGAAACACCTGATGGATTAGAAGTAAAACGCGATTTGATTCAGCATGGGAACGCCGTCACGATTTTAGCCATCACCGCGGATGACCAAGTCGTGCTAGGTTCAGAGTACCGGGTCGGTCGCAATGCCGAGACGATTAGTTTACCTGCTGGCCTCATTAATGCGGGGGAAGATCCGTTAACGGCCGCGGCCCGTGAATTACAAGAGGAGACGGGCTACATTGCCCATGAATCACAAATTATGACGCAAATTAGCTCGTCGGAAGGTTTTACGGACGAAACGGTCAGCTTGATTTTGACTCACATTGATCCGCAAGAACATGGCGAACGACATTTTGACGCGGACGAATACGTGAATACGCAACTTGTCCCGCTCAGTAAAGTGATTGACCTATTAAAGAATGGCCAGATTCGTTCAGCACAAGGAATCTGCGCAATAACATGGTACTTGAATTTTATTCGATAGAAGTGGGGTGCGGAATGAATTTAGATGAGAAGTTTGCGTATATGGCGACTGGTCAGCCGTATCGAGATACGGATGCAGAACTAACGGCGTTGCGTGACCAAGCGACGTTGACAACGAACGCGGTCAATGCGACTGCTGATCCAGAGACTAAAGAAACTTTATTGCGACAATTGGTTGGTTCAGCTGGTCGCAAGCCATTTGTAAATCCTAATTTTCGCGTTGAATTTGGACGGAACATTCATCTAGGTGATAACTTTTATGCCAACTATGATTGTGTAATGTTAGATGGGGCGCCAATTACGATCGGCAGTCAGGTCTTGTTGGGGCCAAAAGTCGGCCTTTACACGAGCAACCACTTGTTTGATGCAACCGAACGAATTAGGGGCGGCTGCATCGCCCGACCAATCACAATTGGTGATGGTTGTTGGCTAGCCGCTAACGTCACCGTATTACCAGGAGTGACCATTGGTGCTAACACGATTATTGGTGGTGGGAGCGTGGTAACCCACGATATTCCAGCTAACGTGATTGCGGCTGGCAACCCTTGCCAAGTTATTCGACCAATCACGGCGGCCGACCGCACTGGTTACACCGGGGCGCAATTCGAATTGTCATGATGAACGACAAAATACCACCTTCGCAGGTTGTTACCTGACGGAGGTGGTATTTTTGTGTTCAGCGCGTGAAAAGTATTCTGACAGATACGTGCAGTGTTATTAGAAGATTTACCAGCCAGCAGCTTAATCGTCCTTGGCATTGTGAGTTGGTCACTCATACGGTGACTGTTCCACCGGTATCAGGGTTTAACTTTGATGCCGTTTAAAGCAGCAGCCAAATAAGCAGCCTGATCAATATTGACGATCATACCGCGTGCTGCGGCAGTATCAAGTTCGAGACGCTCGAATTGACAGGTACTTAGGTCAATATTTTTGAGGGCGGTATCGTTGAAAGCGACTTGGTCAAGGTTGGTTTCGTTAAACTTGACGGTCGTTAGTCGATTGTTCATAAAGCTGGCCCCATTCAGCCGACAGTGATCAAAGGTCACGGTTTTGAACCGCATGTCGCACAGCATGGCTAAGTCGAGCTGACAGTGGTCAAAGGCGACGTTATTGAGGGCAGCCTCGTTCAAGTCGACACCGACGAGCTTACAATCTTTGAATTGAACGCGTAGCCAGCTGGCTTTTTCAAACTGGCAATTAGAAAAGTCACAATTGATAAAGACAGCATCGGTCAAGTCAAGCCGTTCAAATTGACTGGCCGTAAACCGGACATTTTCGAAGTGCACGTGATCCAGCATGGGGTGATCGATGTGCTGGTGACTCATGTCTTCTTCACTAACCTGAATATAACTTAAGCTGTGGTCCTCATCTGCTAAAATATCGAAAAAAGCGCCAGTCGTTAATTCTGCTGGGATAATGCGGGGATCTTGCATGGGACACCTCGTTAGTTTGATTTTGAGTGGTTGTGCTAAAAAAGAAGCCCGTTACAGGCTTCAGTTTGGGATCAATTGAAGTAATTTTCTAGGAAAACGGCGACCCCGTCCTCGTCATTACTCAGGGTGGCATGGGTGGTTGCGGCCTTGACCGCAGGAATCGCATTCGCCATCGCTACGCCAACTTTGGCGGCGGTTAGCATTCCTAGGTCGTTTTCTTCGTCCCCAAAGGCCATCAAGTTGTCATAGTCTTCATTAAAGTGACCGAGGAGTTGTTTCAAACCACTGGCCTTATCAGTATGCGGTGGTAAGAATTCCAACAAAGTCCGCCGGGATGGGACCACGTGGAAGAAATCGGTAATTTGACTTGGTAATTTGGCCTGGACTGTTTTAGCATCTTGACCAGCACTAACGACTTTACCGAATAGATCATCAGCAGGCAGGTCGGCAAAACGAACATTCTTAAATGGCATTAAGCCTTGCAAGAATTCTTCGTACGGTGACTTGCCTAGATCCGTAATGGAGTAGACTTGCTTCAAATCAATCACGTCTAAGTAGAAATGATCGCGCTGGGCTTGCTCAAATAAGGGTTGTAAATCTTGTTTGGTCACACTAGTACGAGCAAGGACGTCACCAGTCGTGTTTTGCTGAACGAGCCCACCATTAAAGGTAATCGCGTAGTCAGTTGGTTGGTTGAGTTCAAGTTGTTGTAAGTATGGTTGAATCGCCTTAATTGGTCGCCCAGTACACAGTACGATCCGTTTGCCGGCCGAATGCAGCTGTTTGAGAACTGCTTCAGTTCGCGGAGAAATCGTCTTCTCAGAAGTTAGTAACGTATTATCTAGGTCTAACGCAATGGTCGTAATCATCTTGGTCACACTTTCTAGTTAAGATTTAAAATTGTTTTAATGGTCGTTCCCATATCATCAACATCCGCAACCCGCTTATGGCGCACGGGCGCAGTACGGAGGGCTGTGACCGTTGCTGGAATGGGCGTTTGAATCAACTCATGTAACTGATCAACTGCGGCTAGGCCATCTACCGCACTAAGCTCACCAGTAATTGCCGTTAGGACGGCCTGTGGGAATTTATACGGACTAGCGGTTGAAACAACCACCATGGGCCGCTGATCTCTGGTTGCGGCTTGATACTGTTTGGCAACCGCCGAGGCCACGGCCGTATGTGGATCGATTGTGTAGTGATGGGCATGGTTCAGGTGATGAATTTCAGCTTGATCTTGGCTTTCAGTCACGAAGCCGGCCCAAAAATCAGCTAAGTTGGCACGCATTGCCGGTGTAATCGTATAACGGCCGGTCGTTTGCAAATCAGTCATTAGTTTAGCAGTCGCCGTGGCGTCTGATCCTGTCAAGTAGAAGAGGAGCCGTTCCAAGTTACTTGAGACTAAGATGTCCATGGACGGTGAACTCGTCAAGAAGAATTCACGGTTTTTATCATAAGTCCCGGTATTAAAGAAATCGGTGAGAACGTTATTGCGATTGGAAGCACAGATCAGTTTATGAATGGGCGTGCCCAGTTGTTTGGCATAGTAGCCAGCTAAAATATCCCCAAAGTTCCCAGTTGGAACACTAAAGTTAATCTCATCACCGTTCTTGATTTGCCCCTGCTTGATAAGTTGAGCGTAGGTGTAGACATAATAGGCCACTTGTGGGAATAAACGACCAATATTGATGGAATTAGCGCTTGAGAATTGGAACTGGTGGGTGGCTAATTCCGCGTGTAATTGGTGGTCGTTTAACAGTTTTTTAACCGTTGTTTGGGCCTCATCGAAGTTACCGTTGATCGCAACAACACTAGTATTGGCTCCGGTTTGGGTCACCATCTGCTGTTTTTGGATTGCACTGACACCATCTTTTGGATAGAAGACGATGATGCGAGTCTGATCAACATTGGCAAACCCGGCCATGGCAGCTTTACCAGTATCGCCTGAGGTGGCCGCTAAAATAACGACTTCGGCTTGTAAATGGTTCTTTTTAACTGCCGTTGTCATCAAATGCGGTAGGATTTGAAGGGCCAAGTCTTTGAATGCAATGGTCGGTCCATGAAAAAGTTCAAGGTAATACTGCTGACCATGCTTGGTGACCGGCGCAATTTGGGGGTCATCAAACTGATCACCATAAGCCGCGTCAATGCAGGCGTGTAATTCATCAGCGGTATAATCCGTGAAGAAGAGTTTAAGGACCTCGTAAGCAACTTCTTGGTAGCTCATCGTGGCGAGCTGGTCGAAGTCAAAATTAGCGGTCGGTAGCGTTACGGGCACAAAGAGACCACCATCCGGCGTCAGGCCTTGAAGTACGGCTTGTGATGACGTCATGGTGTGACTTGCAGTTTCGCGGGTACTGCGATAAAGTGTTTTCATGGATAACGTCCTTTCAACTGATTTTGACTAAATGATACACTAAAATCGAGGCGAACGGGGACGTTTTCACCAAAATCATGAGGATAATTGACGTAAATGGTCTAGTTAATAATGTAATCGTTTACATAAAAGGAGATCTTACAATGCAACTAGCTGGAATTAGGCACCGCCCTGAAAGTGAAGATACAGCCGTCTTAGCCGCACATCAACTACAGGTACGACTACAAACTGCGCGTGACGATGTTGCCCAAGTGGAGATTTTGTTTGCCGATTCTTACTTATGGCAAGAAGGAACAACAGCGCTAGAGCGGCGGATAATGCAGCCCGGATTAGCGACGCAGGGCAACCAGTACTGGCAGACGACGCTGACCGTACCGACTAACCGGGTGGTCTATGCCTTTCTGATCACGGATACGACCGGTGCGACGGTTGGCTATGGTGAGGGTGGCTTCTTTGACGACGTTGCCACTAACTGGCAAACGGTGGGCAACTATTTTCACATGCCATATATGCACGTCAGTGATGCGGAGCTGCCACCGGCATGGGTTAAGGAGACGGTCTGGTACCAGATCTTTCCTGAACGGTTTGCAAATGGTGTGCGGCAAAATGACCCGGCTAATGTTCAACCGTGGGGTGCTGGGCGTGTTCACCGTGATTCATTTTATGGTGGGGATTTGCCCGGAATTACAGCGCATTTAGATGATTTGGCTGCACTGGGGGTCAATGGCCTGTACTTGTGTCCCATTTTCACGTCACCATCTAATCATAAGTATGATACGATCGATCATTTTGAAATCGATCCCCACTTTGGTACGAAAGCCGATTTTCAGGCGCTAGTCGATGGCGCCCATGCGCGCGGTATGCGCGTGATGTTAGACGCCGTCTTTAATCATTTTGGCGAGCAGTCACCACAGTGGCAAGATGTGATTAAAAATGGCGAGCAGTCACGGCTTGCTGATTGGTTTCATATTCATGGCTGGCCGGTGGGACGTGATCCGAAGACGAAGCGGCTTAATTATGAAACCTTTGCGACGGGAGCAGCGATGCCGAAAGTTAACACCCAGAACCCCGCGGTACAAGCTTACTTGATTGATGTGACCAAATATTGGATCGAACAATTCGGGATTGACGCTTGGCGTTTTGATGTTGCTGATGAGGTCGACCATGGTTTCTGGCGAGCGTTATGTGGTGCCTTGCGGGCAATCAAACCTGATGTGTACCTATTAGGTGAGTCTTGGCATAGTAGTCAATCGTTAGTCGGTAACGGCCAGTTTAACGCGGTTATGAATTATCCACTGACACAACCAATTCTGGCGTTGTTTAATGGTCAACTCAACCTTGAAGATTACGTTGGTAAAACCAATCTGGAATTAATGATGTATCGTCAACCTAATCAACAGGCGATGTTCAACGCGTTGGATACGCATGATACGCCACGGCTACTGACCACGTTGCATGGTCAGTTAACTAAATTTAAATCTGCACTCACGCTACTGATGCTATTGCCGGGGAGCCCGTGTATTTATTATGGAACGGAAGTGGCCATGGCCGGTGGTGCCGACCCTGACAATCGTCGGTGCATGAACTGGCAACCAGACGAGCAAGAACAACAAGTTCGACAATTTGTCACGCGTTTGATCAAGTTTCGCCGGCAACAGGCCGACTTTTTAGCAACTAGCCAATTGACATGGACGATTGATGGTCACTGCTTAATCTTAACGCGGACGGATGTTGAACAGACGATTCAAGGCCGCTTTAATTTAGGTGCACAGGCAGTCTCAACAGTAAGTGGCGTATCGCCAATCTTAACAGCGGGTATTACCGCAAATGAGATGGCACCGGGAGGCTTTGAATTAACCGTGGCTTAGTTGTGAAGTAGTGTCACAAGTCGACTGGTGGAGCGTTCTGTGTGTTTCCCAGTTGAAATCTTCAAGACCGATAGCCGCCATTAGGACAGTCGCTTATAAAAAAACGATTCTCAATGTCTTTGAGAATCGTTTTTTTTATTAATCATGATGAAGCATGCAGCATGACAAATCAAATGTTATCACCGTAACAAACACTGAAGAGCAAGATTGTTGCCGCATTTGACAATAAAAAACGCCTAGCAACTTGCTTGGCGTTTAAAATAATCATTATTTAGCTGTCTCAGGCTTGATGCCCCGGCCTTGGATGAATTCGATGACAATCAAGACAACGTAGCAGATTAGGACGATGCCTAAGAGGTTGGTTGTCTTAACGGTGCTGGATAACCAGTAGTACTGCCAGTCTTGATTGTTGAAGACCCACCATACTAAGAGGCCGGCCAAGGCACCTAATGTATTCATAATTGCAATAAAGAAAATGTTGCCGTTTTGTTTTTGGCTGGCCCAATATGCGGAAAGGATGGCCATCCAAACACCCCAAACAATCAAGCCAACAACGACGACCCAATAAATTAGTGACGCGATCATGTGTACTCCTTCTTTCTACAAGTTAATAACTTTATTTTACCATGAATTCGATTACATTGGCACCGTTTCAGTGATTATTTTCACAATCTGCTTCTGAATGATTGTGTTGAATTTGCTGGATTACTTGTTATTTAAGGTTGGATTATTTACAATTAGAACATAATAATGTAATTGAGAAAGGGTTGGCAATCAATGACTTCTGCATGGAATTGGATTGGGATCATTGCGTGGATCATTGTTTTGGCGTTAGTCGTGTGGGTATTTCATCATATTCGCGTACGACGCATCAAGATGATCGTGGAACGTAAGCATACGTTTGAGTGGGGAAATCTTATCATTACCACCGTTGAATTAATCGTTAGTCTCGGATTACTAGTTGGCATGGGATACGTGACTTTCAATCACCAGGTCGACCTGTCAGATGCTAAGGACGTTAAGGTAACGTATCAAGTTGAACCACTGGTTTTGCGAGTTGGAACTAATGGTTCCTACTATGTCGCGGTGGATCGAGGCACGACCCAAAAACCCGTGCATATTTATAATTACTGGGTTAATGGTGCGAAATATACTGTTTCAAGTAACAAGGCGACCGTGGTGACTAATCTTTCGCAAGTTAAAGTGGCGGATGCTGGTATTCCGTGGTCACAAAAGCAGCTGGTTAAAGAAGACCGGCAGCACGAAAAAGCCTACGCAGTGAAGCTGACAGCCACTTATCAGCCGTCATTCTGGAATGGCTTAGGTGTCCATGTGGGGCATCAAGCCATGACGCGGTGGTTAATTCGTGTGCCAGCCCAGTCATTTATTAATACGACCGATGTGCAATCTAACTAAATAACAAAAAAAGTAATCGAACCTTGTGCGTTTTAGTAGCCAAGATTCGGTTTTTTTCATAGAATTATTAAAAGTTGTTAAATATTCATATTCGCATGCTTTTTTTAGGAACCTTATCATAATTCTAAGGTAAAATGTAACTGTTATATTTTTATAGGCTAATTAATTTATCTATTTAATCGTATGACTGAGAGAAGGAAAAGATTGATGATTAACGAACCAGCAATTAGTCCACTATTTGTTTGTGGTATCATTGGTGATTCGACGGCCATGGTCCTTAATAAATCCTTAACCGGGCCGTTCAAGAACCGTTATGATTTAGTAACCGCACCAGTGACGACACGGGCCACGTTGAGTGAGGCCGTTAGTCAGATTGCACAACTTCAAACAGGACTACAAACTGTTATTTCAAAGCAACTTGGGACCGTCCAGCTTACGATTCCAGCCTTAACAACATTAGAATTGCCAGCAACGTTAATTAATATTTATTATTTACTGGAACCGGTGGGGGGCCATTTGTTGCTCAAACGACCGCATTACACCGAATCAATGTCGGCGGGGGCCGCTCGAGTGCCACTTGATCAATTAAATTGGTCGAATAGTTCGCCGCGGGTCATGCAGGCCAAGCGTTTCTTACAGACCGGGGCGTTTCCTACCGCTGACCAACGAATCGATGGCTACCAGGTTTTAGAGCAAGCGCAATTTTAAAGACGTTGTTGACTTTTTAATCTTCACGTTGTAACTTAGAAGCAACGTGAAGATTAAATGTTGATGAGAAGAGTAACAATAAGTTGATGCCTAGCGAGTCAAAGTAGTGGTGTAATTTGACCATCAGCTTATTGTGAAGATGAACTCGGAGTTGGCTAATGGTTGATGCTATTAGCCCGGATTGACCACCGATAATTGGGTTGAACGTAACGAGTACGTTGCGTGAGCGACAGCAAGACTGTAATAATAGGTGGTACCGCGGAGTATAAACTTCGTCCTTAGTAAGTTAAGGACGAAGTTTTTTTGTTGAGAAAGAAGGCCTTTAAGATGGAACAAGCAGCATTTATTAAGAAGTACGCAACAACGCGCCAGCATACGGATTCATTGAAGTGGGACGCACTACAAGCTCGGTATGGCAATCCTGATTTGTTGGCAATGTGGGTCGCTGACATGGAATTCAAAGTGCCAGAACAAGTTACGCAAGCACTACAAGAACGAGTGGCGCATGGCATTTATGGTTATTCCATTACGCCTGATCGTTATTATCAAGCCTTTATCGATTGGGAACAGGCACGCCATGGTCTGACATTGAAACGCGATTGGATTCGATTTGGTAGTGGCGTGGTCAATTCGTTGTACGCGCTCGTTAATATTTTAACGCAACCAGGTGATGGCGTTTTGATTCTGACGCCCGTGTACTATCCATTTTTCAACGCGGTGCGGGATAATCATCGTCAGCTGGTCACATCTGAGTTACGCAATGATCGTGGTCACTATACAATTGACTTTGAAGATGTGGAACAGCAAATTAAGGCGAACGAGGTGCGGTTGTTCATTCAATGTTCGCCACATAATCCTGTGGGGCGGATCTGGTCTGAAGATGAAGAGACACGGCTGTTAGCATTATGTGAACAGTATCATGTGCTTGTTATTTCAGATGAAATTCACCAGGATTTAGAAATTGATCGGACCAACCATCCGTTCAAATCGGCGTTAACGGTAGCCAATGGGCGGTTTAGTAACCGGGTGATTGTCGTCAATGCACCGTCTAAGACGTTTAATCTGGCGGCGCTTTTGAACTCACATCTAGTAATTCCTAATCCAAAATTACGACAACGCTATGATGCACAAATCGGGCGCTTCAGCCAGACTGAGATCAGCGTCTTAGGCCAGGTTGCCGGCCAAACGGCTTATGAATCGGGCGCGGCCTGGTTAGACCAGATTTTGGCAATCGTCCGTGATAATTATCATTATTTATGCACCACCTTTGCCGCCCACGCGCCTAAGTTGGTTTTAGCCGATTTGCAGGGGACGTATTTGACGTGGCTAGATTTACGCGCGTACGTTCAGCCAGCTGCAACGAAAGCGTTTATTCAAGATCAATGTCAGCTCGCAGTTGACTTTGGTGAGTGGTTTAGTCCTGATGATCAGGGGTTTGTTCGCTTGAACTTAGCGACTAATCCGCAAAATGTGCGTGAGGCGGCTCAGCGGATCGTCACTTGTTTATCACAAATGCAAAAATAACCAAAAAATTCCGACACCGGCGTGTTGGAATTTTTTTAACGACTTTTATTGGTAACCGTGCGTCGCTTGAGCAAACGTCGTCGAGTAATCTCTCGGCGAATGAAGGAGTAAGCAATCAAGCTCAGTGCCAGTATACCAATGATGACGGCGGTTTTAACGTAACCGAATATCCAGAAAAAAACTGCAATAGCGAACGTACAGTAAACAATTAAGAACATGGAAGCCCTCCTTCAGTCAAGTGGTTGTATGAGTTGATAAAACCATTGTACCGAGAAAAAGTAGCTAACTCGTGATTGAAATTTGAATTTTCTGTTAAGGATTGCGAAATAGTTTTGAATCTCCTGGTAAATATGCTGATGTTGTAAAAGTTAATCGCGGTATCGGCGATTCAGCCGGCGTTCATTAGCGTGTGCAAGTTGGTCGGCAGTTAGCTGATAGGTGGTGGCAACTTGAAGTTTCTTCAAACCAGTTTGAATGGCCCCTAGCTGAGTTTGGTCACGGGCTTGTCCCTGGAGTTTAGCAGTGATTTGCGTGAGCATGGTCAGTTCGGGTTGGAGCGTTTCGTGTACTTGTTGGTCATATTGGTGTTGACTCAGACTGTGCGTCTGCCAGCGCGTGACGCGGCTTAGTAGGGCCATTAACTGGTTGGTTAGTAGGTTCATAAGATAGTCAGTTTCTTGATTTGTAAATGTCATCAAAACGGGACCTCCGATCAATAAAGTTGGTTAACTCAAATATTAGCATGAGTAAGGATAATTTAATTACTATGGCAAATTCTATAATTAATCCGAACAGAAATTAAAAAGCCCAAAGCAATCACTTA
>NZ_JAKZEQ010000050.1:0-15110 GCF_022549155.1 Lactiplantibacillus sp. ME-2 | reverse complement strand
TTGCCAATCAGTTAGCAGCTTAATTTAGTTGTCCAAACTTGTGGGTTCACTTCATAATCGGCTTTTAGTGCTTGAAAATGGCGTCAAACACGGCTATTTAACAGTTTATTCCGTCACTGGAAATGGATCTGCTAAACCGAGGGCTTGTTTTTCAGACTTCGCTTGAGCAATTTCCCCTTGCACTAATTCACGCGCGTGCGGATCACTATATAGGTTTAATTTGTAATCCACTTCCTTCAGATTTTTCATGATTTGGGCTTGCTGAGCAAGAATGGCATTGCGGTGAGTCGTCAGCAGCTCTCGTCGTTGTGCAATCGATTGGGGACCTGCCATGACATAACTGATATATTGGCGAATAGCACTGATTGCCATACCGGTATTTTTGAGGCAAATAATCGTATGTAATAGATGAAGATCACCGTCTGTAAATGCTCGGTAGCCGGATTCATTGCGACTGACAAAGGGAAGTAAGCCTTGTTTATCATAAAAACGCAAGGTGTACGCACTTAGTCCGACCTTATCAGCGACTTCTTTAATCGTATAGGTCAAAAAGATTCCTCCTAACACTTGCCTTAGAGTGTTGTCTAAGGTTTATATTAGCTATATTAACAAGCCATGATGAAAAAAACAACCAATATTCCGGGGGAATTAAACATGAATAAATCATTAGTATTAGTCACTGGCGGTAATGGCTTCTTAGCCAGTCATATCATTAAACAATTATTAACAGCGGGCTATCCGGTTCGGGCAACGTTACGGTCGTTAGATAAAGCAGCTGGTGTGAAGCAGACGCTAGCGGGTACACCTAACTTAGATCGATTGACATTTGTTGCTCTGGATCTGACACAGGATCAGGGTTGGGCCGAAGCAATGCGTGACGTGACGTATGTGATGAGTGTTGCGGCACCAGTATTTGTTAATCAAGGTCGGGCTTCTGATGAGGTCACTAGTGCGGCCAAGGTCGGCACGATCCGTGTTCTAAAGGCAGCGACGGCGGCCGGTGTTAAGCGGGTCGTCATGACTGCCAACCTTGGTGCCGTTGGCTTCAGTCGTTTGGATCATGATCATCCCGTCACTGAAGTGGACTGGACCCGCGAAGACCAACCGGGGCTTTCGTTGTATGAAAAGTCGAAGTTGGTTGCTGAAGAGGCTGGCTGGGCGTATTGCAAGGCGCATGCTGATAGTCCAGAATTCACGACGGTTAATGCCGGTGCCATGCTTGGGCCATCGCTTAATGGGCACGTCACGGGTAGTTATAATCTAGTTAGTCGGATATTAACTGGACAGATGATGCCAAACCTTAAAGTCAATGTCATCGACGTTCGCGATGTCGCTGACTTAGAGGTTCGGGCGATGACGGCGCCTGCAGCGGCCAATCAGCGTTTTCTAGCAGTGGCCGCCACACCAATCTCGATGCGGGACCTCAAAACATTGATTCAAGAACAACGGCCGCAGTTGGCTGCAGGCCTGACGAAACATTTGATTCCAGACTGGTTTGTGCGGGGGTTAGCCCCATTTAGTGGGCAATTACGCGAGTCTAGTTTGATGATCCGCATCAATCACGAGGTCAGTACCCAAAAAGCCCAGCAATTGTTAGGGTGGCAAGCGCGCTCAGCTGATACTGCGGTATTAGCCGCTGTCGATACACTGGTTAAGAATGGTTTGAATAAATAGGACGATCAAAACGGTCTAGCAGTAGTATTTACTGCCAGGCCGCTTTTTGTAGCTACTTTAGTGGCAACCGGACTTAGTCATTTTAACAAAAGTATATATTTTTAAAGTAAAAGTATTGATTTTGGAATAGAAATAGGATAGTATTATTTCACAAGGAAAGCGTTTTCCAAAATAAATGACACAGAGGAGGAGTTTGATGGATAAGGAGCGACAGATGCCCAAGGATTTTTTCTGGGGTAATTCAGTGTCAAGTATGCAAACTGAGGGTGCTTGGGATGAAGACGGTAAGGGCCGTTCAGTTTATGATGTTCGTCCTGCGACAGCAACCACTTCGGATTGGCATGATGCCATTGATGAATATCATCGTTACGAGGAAGATCTTGATTTGATGAAGGACTTACATTTGAATATGTATCGAATTCAGATTTCATGGTCACGAGTAGTTCCAGATGGTGATGGTGAATTTAATGCCGCTGGGATTGCGTTTTATGATCGGCTGGTTGATGCGATGCTGGCGCGGAGGATTACGCCGATGATTTGCCTGTATCACTTTGATATGCCGTTAGCCTTAGCTGAAAATGAAAACGGGTTCATGTCGCGCCACACCGTTGATGCGTTCGTCCGTTTTGGTGAAAAGATGATTAGCCACTTTGCTGACCGGGTTAAATATTGGATTGTGTTCAATGAACATAATCTATACTTTACCGACGAAGTCTTCAACATTTCAGGTTATACCAAGGGCGATCAGAGTGTTAACGACTTATACCGGATTTTCCACCATACTATGTTAGCGCACGCGCGCCTAGATGACTTTGTTCATCAGAACTACGATGACGTGAAGATTGGTGGTATGTTAGCTTACACCCCGGTTTATCCAGAAACAGCTAAGCCAATTGATATTATGGCGGCTCGTAAGAGTGACGAATTTTTGAACAACAACTTGAATGACGCTTACGTGCACGGGCACTATTCACCAGAAGTTCTGCGTTACGTTGAACAACAGGGCATCGATTATGATTTGCAACCAGGTGATGAAGCAATCATCGGCAAAATGAAAGCGGATTTTTTGGCCTTTAGTTATTATCGTTCAACGGTTATCAACGGGGATAAAATATCCGTTGATGCCGTTCCGAATCGTTATCTCAATTATTCATTTGAGGCCAACCGCTTTTTACAAGCTAATGAATGGGGCTGGGCGATTGATCCACTCGGTTTCCGCAACTTGATTACCAAGTTGTATGACCAGTACGAAGTACCCGTGTTCCCGATTGAAAATGGGATTGGGTTACGCGAGCACTGGGATGGCCAGCATATGATCGAAGATGATGAGCGGATTACTTATCATGAAGAACATATCAAGGCGATGAAAGATGCCATGTTGATCGACGGTGCTAAGGTACTAGGTTATCTCGGCTGGGGCTTGATTGATATTCCAAGTTCACACGCAGATATCGAAAAACGTTACGGAGTTGTTTACGTTAACCGGAGTAATCATGATCTAAAAGACTTAAAGCGGGTTCCCAAGAAGTCATATTATTGGCTGCAAGGGGTCCTAGCAAAAAATGGAGATGAATTGTAATGGAAAATAGTAGTAATGGTGCTGTTAGCAATTTCATTAACAACAAAGTTTTACCGCCAATAATGAAGTTCGTTAACACTAAACCAGTTAAAGCCTTACAAGACGGGATGGTCTACGCCTTACCATTTATTATCATTGGGTCCGTATTCTTGATCTTATCTAATATTCCAATTCCAGCTGTGGCTGCTGTTATTAAGGCCTCTGGTTGGGCAGCGTTCTTTAACCAGGCCTATACAGTAACGTTTGGGGTTCTCTCACTTTGGGCGGCCGTTGGGATTGCCTATGTGTATGTGCGTAACGAAGGGTATGAACCACTGCCCGCTGGGTTAACTTCCATGGCCGTATTCTTACTTTTGCAAACGCTTAACATTGCCAATCCATTAGTAGCTGCGATGGGTAAAGCCGGTACTGGGATTACCAATGCTGCTGGGAATGTCGTGATGTCAGGTAGCGCCGTTTCACAGAATATCGATAAATTACCAAAGGTCCTACAAAATTTTGTGCAAGCACCCGTTACTGGGGTTGTTAATATTACCTGGCTAGGTGGTCAGGGGATGATCGCTGCCATTATTGTCGGTATCTTAGTTGGTTGGGCTTACTCCGCTATGATTCGTAAAGGTTGGAAGATTACCCTACCAGAACAAGTACCAGCCAGTGTTGCCAACCAATTTACTGCCATGATTCCTGCCGGGGTCATCTTGATTGTTGCAATGTTAATCTTTGCGGCCTTCAGTGCTTTCGGTAATACTGACATGTTGCAATTTATTTACAAGGTTCTTCAAACACCGCTTCAAGGATTATCCGATTCACTCGGTGGTGCGCTGGTTATTGCGTTCTTAGTGCCATTCTTCTGGTTCTTTGGGGTCCATGGTGGGTTGATCATGGGTGCCATTACTAGTGGGTTACTGATTCCGAACACGTTCGACAATGCTTCATTATATAAAGCAGGTAAGTTGACCGTTGCCCAAGGTGCTCACATTGTAACTAATGAATTCTACAATAACTTCATTAACTTAACTGGTTCTGGGATTACGATCGGACTTGTTATCTTTACGTTGTTTGCTGCTAAGTCCGTGCAATTTAAGACGATTGGTAAAGTTGAATTTATTCCAGCATTATTCAACATTAACGAACCATTCTTGTTCGGGTTACCGATCGTGATGAACCCATTCTTGGCAATTCCATTCTTCTTGACACCAGTAATCGTGGCATTATCCACTTATCTGGTCATCTACTTCGGCATTGTGCCACCATTGAATGGTTTCGCGGCACCGTGGACGACCCCAGCAATCATTTCTGGTTTCCTGATTGGTGGCTGGAAGATGGCTATCTGGCAAACAATTACGTTGGTCATGTCAACTGCAATTTACTTCCCATTCGCTAAGAAGTACGATGCTATCTTAACGAAGGAAGAAGGCGAAAAGGCCGCTGCGGAAGCTGCTGCTGGTAACGCTGAAATTGAAAAGATGTAATTATAGAAAGGAATTAAATAATTATGGCTGAAAAAATTATTATGTTGGCATGTTCTGCGGGAATGTCAACCTCACTATTAGTGTCTAAGATGGAAGCTGCGGCAAAGCAAGATGGTGTTGATTACAAGATCTTTGCCACCTCAGCGGCTGATATTGACCATCAACTGAGTCAAGATCCGCATCCCGATGTCTTGTTATTAGGACCACAAGTTCGCTACATGGCGAATGACGTGAAGAAGAAGACTGATAAGGCTGGGATTCCAATGGATATCATCAATATGTCCGACTATGGCATGATGAATGGTGAAAATGTCTTACAAGCAGCTGAAAAGTTACTCGGCGACAGATAATTAGGATTTAACCGGGGAAGTCAATGCAATCGTGAATCACCAACGTGTGCGGTGGTTGCTTTAACATGATTGGGACTTGTCCGAGTGATAATCAAACACTAACCAAATCCTAGATTGTTTTGGTGGTGGGCATCTCAGGATGTTATAATATGTTACGATTCCTCACTGGCTAAATGCTGGTGGGGAATTTTTTTGTCGGTGGCTGGGGCCCGCGATACGGTACTGCGAGGGTGTGCAGGCGAGTAAGTGAGAGAAGCATTTAGTGTAGACGTTACTTTGGCAGTGCTTAATTTTAAAGGACGGCTGCTGATTCAAAATGGCTATTAATCAAACAAATTAAATAAAACCCTTGACCTGAAACCCGTTCGAGCAGTTAGGATAAAGGTAATCAAAGAACGGTAGCTGGCCAGCGCCATTATGGAAATTTATTCATCAAATTCGGGAGGGTTTTATCATGGGACTATTTTCATTTGGTAAAAAAGTTAAATTATATGCACCAGTTGATGGCACACTGATAGATTTAGCCACAGTCGCTGCGGGTCAGACGGGGTTTGCGGTGACGCCAGAACGCCACCATATCTTCAGTCCAGTAACGGGAACCGTCAGTGCCCTGATTCCAGAACAAAATGCGATCGAACTGGCAGCTGGAAAGCTGACGGTACGGTTACGAATGGGTGTTAATACCAGCGCAACTCCGGCAACTTATGTTCATGAAGGCGACCAAGTGACACCAGAAACACCACTCGCTTTTGTGGATCAAGAGCAGGCCGCTGAAAATGGGGAGGATATGACGGTGTTGGTGGTTGTGGATAAAGGTGGGCAACCCGCTGAAAAAATCAGTTTATCCACAAGTGGACAAGTGAGCCACGACCAAGAAGTTGCCACGGTTGTTGCTAAGTAGGACGGATGATGGGGCTAATCGTGTGTAATTGTTTGCGATGAGCTGAGTCAGAAGGAATTTCATCGCGTCACCACAGTTGATTGATGCAAGGTCAACTAGCAATTGCAATGCAGTTGTTAAATACGAAAACACACTTCAAAGCTGCTACTTTTGAAGTGTGTTTTCGTGTTCAGTTGATTTTTGATTGGCGGTTGCAAGCAATTCAATCTGCCGCAGAATGAGCCTGTCCTTGTCCACAAGCCATCAGTTCAGCTTGGTAGGCATCATTGATGCGATTGAGTGCTTGGTGAAATTCCGTGATAACTTTGTTCATTTGGCGCTGATACTTTTCATCCAACGAATAACCGTTTTGAACTTGAGTTTTAGGCCCCGTTGTTTGATTCAAGTACGCCTTTAAGTCATCGTCTGGCTGTAACTTTTCGTATAAATCGACATTGTCTAGTAAGCGGACGATCCGGTTGTATTTACCCGTAAAGGTCCGCCGAATAATCTGTATTCGGTGACGAAAGACATAGCAACCGGCCTGAATGACGGCTTGAGGTTCTGGGTAGGTTGTCGTTTGTTGGTAGTGTTGGACGATTTCAGGAACAATCTGCCGAATCGCATTATTGATAGTCGGTGTAATTAAGGCCGCCGCGATTTTAGTTGGGTCGGATACGCCCTGTTCAGTCTGTGAGGCCGAACTGAACAAGTCACTAGAAAGAATGTTCGGATTGGTCGTAGTTAGGTCCACATATTCCCATAGTAGGACATTGAATTCTGAATGATTGAGACCACCATTTTGAAAGACAGCGGTGACATATTCAGTCAAACTACCGTATAAAAGGTAATTAGTGGATACGTCAAAGTATGCAGCTACTTTAGCGAGTCGGTCCGCGTTAGCTAGCGTACGTCCCTTTTCCCAGTCATTAATTGTGCTTTTTCCAGCCAAGCCAATCGCAGATGCAAGTTTGGCCATACTTAAACCAGCGGCAATTCGAAGTTGGTGAATACGATTACCAACTTGTTGTTTATCAATCTGCAATTTGATTTCCCCCCTGATTGGTTCTTAGTATATTCTAACATAGGGAGGGAAGCGCTCGCATTGTTAACACTGAATATATTAGCACTTTCGATGATTGGTGTGGTAACGACAGATAAGTAGTATCAAGTGCTTAGTGATACTTATGAATAATTGTCATAAAAGCGGTGCTATTATTTACCGGCCAGCCGTCTAGTTGGATTTCATAAGGTTGTTCCGTACCAGGATAAATATGACCGGGAATCGCAACCTTTTGCCGGTGGTCGTGAATGATCAGGAAAAACATCGCAGGTCGACAAAGGATGGTCACGTGTGCGGCCAGGCAGTCGCTAAGCGTGGCTGCTAAATGCTGGCGAATGGTCGTTAGTCCCGCAGCCCCTTCATTAATAACGATCGACCAATCGAATGCCAAGTCTGAATAGGCGGTTAATGGTGTTAATTGTTGCATGTTGAATGCCTCCTCCAAGGTATTAATTAGACTAAATATTACTATTAGCATACATGCAAATAGTTGTGATGACGACCATCTGCGCTTGTTATGGCCAATTAATAAGCTGGCTTAACAGAGATCATGCGACAAGTGTAAATTGCCAGCGTATACTAGAAGTATTATGTGCAAAAGGAAGTGTCGAGAAATGCAACACCGGATTGCTGTGCTGGCAGATATTCATGGAAACTTGACGGCGCTTAATGCTGTGTTGGCGGATGCGCGTCAGCAAGCCGCGACGGATTATTGGTTCCTCGGTGATCTATTCTTACCCGGCCCGGGTGCCGAAAAGCTCTACCAGACCTTAGCGGACACTGCGCCGTCAGTATGGTTGCAAGGTAATTGGGAACAGGGGATTAATGCGGTCATGACTGGAAACGGGCGACTGGATGATCCTTCACAGATTTATTTTGCACGATTGACCGCGTATCTGGTGACCCATCTGAGCAAATCGCATTACGCTGAATTAGTGCAACGGCCCATTGCGACAACGATGGTCGTGAACGGGTTAACTTTTCAACTGGCCCATAATCAGCCGGAACGCTCGACTGGTCACGACCTGTATCCGGATGAACGCCAGTCTAATTTTGATCACCTAGCTGGTGATGCGGATGTGGCCGTTTACGGCCATACCCACCAACAAATTATGCGGGTGAGTCAGCGGGGCCAGCTCATTATTAATCCCGGGGCGACAGGCCAACCTTATAGTCCATACGCTAAGTTCATGGCTGATCAGCGTGCTCACTATGCAATCTTAACGGTGGATGACGCGGGTCGAATCAGTGTGGATTTTCGAAAAGTTGATTATGATATTAGCCTTGAGTTGACCGTTGCGCGTGAACAACAATTACCATATTTAGACTTATATGAACATCTTCGCCGGACTGGTTTTACGAGTACCCATGACCAAGCCTTATTGGGCAAACTGAACGCTAAGTTTAATTACGCTAATGAGGTACGACGATTTTTTGGCATGCAAGCGTGATAGTTAGTGGTAAGTTAGTGAGTTAACTCTTATAATGATTGAACAGGATACGAGGAGGGTTTTCATGAACTTTGCACCATCAGAATGGTTTGGCTTTAACAAGCGAGCTAGACATGATATGACGTTTACTAAGACTATCAATGGCGAGACCAGTACCAAGCAAGTGTACGGGCACTTTAACGTGTGGGCCCTGTTGTTCACGTGGTTTTATGCGCTGTTCAGTGTGCGGTGTCGAACCCCGTTTTTCTTACTGAAAACGGCGGTGCCATTCTTAGGCATGCTGTCGTTAAATATGGTGACGCAGCTGTTTTTTAGTGACCAAGTTGTCATGAGTATCGGGTTACTAGGCGATATTTGGTATGGTTTTATGTTTGAGACGTGGTTTAGAAATCAGCTGGTTGCAAATGGCTATCAACAAACGGCTTAGTGCGACAGGAATAGATTAGCTTATCAGGCTTCCCAGCAAGACGTGGGGAGCTTTTTTGATTGGGGTCGTTGACAAGCTTCTGGCTAGTAAAGTATCGCAACATAAATAATATCGTTTCTTTACAAACATCTGACTAAACACTTTACATTCCTTAACTATTCTTAAAAGTGCAGTTTGTTTTACGATAAAAAAGATGGAGTGATAATTTTATAATGATAAAGCCGCGTGTTTTAACGACCTTATTAGTTTGTTCAGCAATCTTAACAACGACGGTGACCCCGGCCGTCGCTGCAGTAACCCCAATGGCGACTCCGAGTGAGCAAGTTGCCGAACCAGTTGCCAGCCCGGCCGTTCCAACAGCAACCTTGAGTTTGGCAATTCAAAATCAACAATTGGTTGATTTAATTGGGCAGACGCAGTGGCAAACCTATGGGCAGCCTGCCGTGACGAAGGACCCTGAATTTAACGACCAAGTGTTGAACTTGGATGGCAAATCAGCGTTTTACACGACCTTCACGGATCAGCAGTTTGCAAAGTTACAGAATGGGATGGCGATCGAGGCGTACTTTAAATATGATCCAGCCGCCGATGCCAATGGTGAACATGAGATCTTTTCTAGCCAACAGGGTGGTGGTTTAGGACTTGGGGTGCAAAACAATCAAGTCGTTTTCTTCGCCCATGATGGTTCCGGCTATAAGACTCCTAAAGGCACCTTACATAAGGGGCAGTGGGTGCATGCGGTTGGTGTGATCGATAAGAATAAGACGGCTAGCTTGTATCTGGATGGCCAGTTAGTCCAACAAGTGGCTATGCCCGGTGATTTAAAGCTGGCACAAGGAACCAAAGACTTTGTGCTGGGTGGTGATGCGGTTCCTGGAAGTCACGTTCAGTCAATGATGACCGGTCAAATTAGACAGGCCCGCTTGTATGATCAGACATTGACGTCGCAACAAGTAAGTCAATTGAACGTTGAAGCACAGGTCGGCAAGCAGCCGGTCGCACCCGTAACAGTCGACCAAACGATTGCGACGAAGCTCGTTGGCCCGAAGCGAATTGCGAGTGGGCACACTTATGGTCTTAATGTACACGCCCGGCAAATCAAAGCTACCGGTGCCGCCCCAATCACCATGGATGTCGTGTATGATGCGGCTAAGTTTGACTATGTCGGTGCAGAACGTCTCTTACAAGGGGGAAAGACGCAGATCCAACTGATTGCGCCTGGCCGTATTCGCCTGACTACGACGGCGAACCTTTCAAAAGCTGAATTTAAAATGTATGCGCAAACGCGGTTAGCGCACCTTAATTTGAAAGCTAAGGCCGCTGGTGAGACGCAGATCAAGTTTGAGCAGCTAACTAAAGATACAACCATTGAACTAGGGCCAGCTCAAACTGTTGAAATTCAAGGTAAGTACGCGCTAGATTATAACGGTGACGGGATTATTGGTGTTGGTGACGTGGCCCTGGCAAACGCAGCCGATAAAGTGGCAGCCGCCAATGCAGCTGAAATCAAGCCTTATAAACACGTGGTCGTTTTAACGACTGATGGTGGTGGGAACCCCTGGGATCCGAAGGGAATGTACTATGCACAAGGTGCGGAGCAAGGAACTAAGACTCCCGTATGGACAACCAACCCAGAAATCATGAAGAAACGTCGGAATACGTATACGATGGACTTATTCAATAAGCAGTTTGCAATGAGTACGTCAGCGCGGGCCGTTTCACCAGCGATTTCGGCACAAAACTACATTTCCATGTTACATGGTCGGCCATGGGACACGCTACCTAAGGGATATCAAGGGACTAACGCGACCATGGGACAAGAATACTTTGCAGACTTTAACAAACCACAAGCAATGTTCCCATCAGTATTTAAGATGTTACAAGCCGATAATCCAACTCGGGGCGCTGCGGCTTTCTCAGAATGGGGACCAATCGTCAATAGCATCATTGAACCAGATGCCGCGGTGACTACTAAACAGTCAGCTTCGCTGAAATCCTTTGATGATGTGGCTAACTATATCGGCACGCCAGAATTTCAAAGTACTGGGTTAGTCTACATGCAAAGTGATTATATGGACGGTCAGGGACACGGTCACGGCTGGTACAATGACAATTACTGGGATAAGTACGCGCAATATGATGCGCTGTTCAAGCGAGTAATGGATAAGCTTGAAGCAACCGGTCACATTCATGATACGTTAGTCATTGCCAACGCTGATCATGGCGGTTCTGGCAAGAATCATGGTGGTTGGGATGAATATAACCGCAGTATTTTCATGGCGCTCGGTGGCGAAACGGTCGATAATGGCCGCCGTTTGCATGGTGGAAGCAATGCTGATATCAGTGCTGATATCAGTGCGCTCATCCTGAATGCTTTGCAAGTCCCACAGACACCACAGATGTTTGACAGTCAGGTCTTTGACTCATCGGCTTTTCTTAAGCAGACTGACCTATCGAAGAAGAAACGTTCAGTTGAAACGTTAAAGCTCAGTCGCAATGATCAGGAAGCAAAAGTTCAATTGACTCATAACCAAAACCGGCAACTGACGGCATTTGATCTGCAATTGGACTTAGCAGGTCGGGAAGTCGCTGACGTTAAGGTTCCAACCGGCGTGCAGATTTTACGGCAGACGGTCGCTAATGGTCAATTAAGATTAACAGTCAGTGCCAGCCAACCCGTGACTGACCTGGTGACGATTAAACTCGTACCAAGTAAGACGCGTGCGGCTAAGACCATCATGTTAAGTCAAGCAATGGCTGCCACTGCCGACGGTACAGAAGTGCTTGTGGATTTGGATAATGATAATCCACTGACGAGTACGGCTAAACCCGACGAAAACGGCAGCACGACGACTAAACCAGATGGCAATGGTACTGCGGTCAAGCCGGATGAAAATGGCAGCACGACAACTAAACCAGATGGCAATGGTACTGCCGTTAAACCGGATGAAAATGGTAGCGCGACAACTAAACCAGATGGCAATGGTACTGCCGTTAAACCGGATGAAAATGGCAGCACGACAACTAAACCAGATGGTAACGGTACTGCCGTTAAACCGGATGAAAATGGTAGCAACACGACTAAACCAGGTGGCAATGGTACTACCGTTAAGCCGGACAAAAATGGTAGTAGCACAACTAAACCGAATGGCAACGGGACTGCTGTCAAACCCGACAAGCATGAAACTAGCACCACGGGGAGTGGGACAGTTAATACATCAGGTGCAGACAAAACGAGCACCAACGACAATGGCACTTCAATGACGGCCGGTACAGCTAGTTCGCATGCAAGTACAGTCACGGATCGGGTGACGAGTGGCACGGTATTGCCTGAAACTAGCTCGAGTGCAACTACTAATCATGGCAGTCATTCGACAGGTCATCATGGTAGCGGCTGGTTACCACAGACAGGTGAAGCGGTGCAACGCTGGCTAGCAGTCGCCGGCGGTGTGTTCCTCATGCTGACTGGTGCAATCGCGGTTTGGTGGCGGAAGCGACGCGCCTAGGTAAATATAACTTGGCACGATAATTTTGGAAGTAAGCACGGATGAGGCAGTTTCTGGGAACGGTGTGTTTCTCGAAACTGCCTTTTGTGCACGCTGATCAACGGTGGTGATGTCGGTTGAAGTACCAGAGCGAACCAGGTTGTAATGTCACTCCTTAATAATTAATTTCAAATTATTTAGCCTAATAGTTAGTTTTTGTTGTTATAGTCTAACTAAAGTGCTATGATAAGATTCAATAAAAATAAGGTATAAGATTTTTTCCACAGTTGTTTTTTTGGTAAACTTAATGACTAATAGTCACAGTTAAAGCCCTTGATATAAATAAAGGGGAGTTGGCACACGATATTGACGTACAGTAAGGTAGGGTGAGCGAGGATGAGCTACTTAGAATTAAAAGATATTCACAAGGCCTATTATTTAGGCAAGGAAGCTTTCCCAGTCTTGAATGGGATTAATCTAACTTTTGAACGAGGTGAATTCGTTGCGATTTTAGGGGAATCTGGCGGTGGTAAGTCAACGTTGATGAATATCATTGGTGGCTTGGATCGGCAATTTCAGGGACAAGTGTTATTGCAAGGAACCGCGTTAGATCATCACCAAGAGAAACAGATGGATCAGTATCGGCGTGAAACAGTCGGTTATATTTATCAATCATATAATTTGATCAACCATCTGTCCGTGTTAGACAATGTCCTGATCTCGTTAGATATGACCAAGTTAAATCGGTCAGAACGTGAGCAACGAGCTAAGCAACTGTTAACTCAGGTGGGGTTAGCGGATCAAATTAAAAAGTACCCGAACCAATTATCTGGTGGCCAGAAGCAGCGAGTTGCGATTGCCCGGGCTTTAGCGAGTGATCCGCAGATTATTATCGCGGATGAACCGACTGGCGCATTGGATTCTGAAAATACCACGGAAGTTTTGAAAATTTTGGATCAGATTGCGGCGGAAGGTCGGCTTGTAATTTGTGTGACACATTCGCAGGATGTTGCGAATGCGGGTACTCGAATCGTGCGCTTAGCTGATGGTAAAATCACGGATGACGAGCGGGTGAAACCCGCTTATCCGGTCGATGAAAATCGCCAACAGATTGCGGCACGTAAGTTACCGTGGTATGTGCCACTGAACACGGCGTTTAAACATCTACGCTATACTTGGACTTGGAACTTGATTATTATCATTGGGACAGCGATTGGTTTATTCGCAGTGATGTTGTTTAACGGGTTAGGTAATGGCCTCAAGGGGTATATTAATCAGGAAATCAATGATATGGTCAATCCCCGTGTCGTGACAGTGAGTCGGTATCAAAAATCGAGTCAAAGTCAGCGAGGCGGCAGCCAAGAAGGTAACCAGCAGGCAGCTGCCATGGGGGCGAGTGTGGCGACGACCAATCAGCCAACGTTCAGTACGGCCCAACTGAGTAAACTGAAAAAAGTTGCGCATGTTCAGACCGTTCAGCCAATTTTGAGTGCAAGCAACGCGACAATTACAGTTGGTAATAAAGACTACACCGCTTCATCGTTAACAACGTGGACGGCTTCTAACCGGAAGTCGATTATTAAAGCTGGTCACGTGGCTGGTAAGAATGAAATCGTCGTCGATAAGAGTAGTGTGGCGAAGAAATGGTCATCTAAGAATTGGAAGCAATTGGTCGGTAAGAAAGTGACTGTGGCTTTTCAGACAACGAATAAGAGTGGTAAAAGTGTCACGGTTAAACGGCAATTAACGGTTGCTGGGATCACGGACAGCACGACTGGAAGTGGTGTGAACGCCGTGACCTACGCCACTATGAAAGATATGCGGTCAGCAAAGAATTTAAGTACGCAGCCAACTTCAGTTGCGGTGAAAGTTGATTCGCGGGAGCATAATGATGCTGTAACCAAGCAGATTAATAAGCTAAAGATTGATGGCAAACGGGTTTACCGTGCCACCAGTATTGCCAGCATGCTTGATACGGTCAATACGTATGTTAACTTAGCAACCACGATTTTGGCGGCAATCGCTGGAATTTCCCTACTAGTCTCAGCGTTAATGATCATTGTGACCATGTTCATGTCGGTCAGTGCCCGGAAGAAAGAAATCGGAATCTTACGTGCGCTGGGTGAAAGTCGCCGTGATATTCGGCGATTGTTCACGAGTGAATCATTGATCATTGGGGTCATCAGTGCACTACTAGCTACTGGAATTGCTTATGGTATTGGAGCTGCCTTGAATAAGGTCCTCTACCAAATCGCCAGCTACAATATGATTGAGATTCAGGTAAGTAATATTATCTCGACCTTTATCATTGCCCTGGTGATTGCCTTATTAGCAGCCATCTTACCAGCTTGGCGCGCCGCTCGGTTGAATCCAATCGATGCCCTCGCCGCTGATTAAGTAATTGTGAGTCATTAACTAAAATAGTCTGTTAGTAAAACGGTAATGAAGCCCAGAACGGGATTCATTACCGTTTTTTGTGCGTGGGGCCTTTGATGCTAATTTGCTTTACATATGTCGAAATTGACATATAATGAAGACAACTAAATAGAACACACATTGCGCGAGCCAATTTGTCATGAATCGTGATTAAAATGTGCAAAGTTTTTAAGTTCAAAAGCAGCCAGCTATGGACCGCTGGGAAAGTTCGACTCAGCGTAAACTTGTTTAGTTAATTCGTCCTACACCGACCTCCAGGCATTTCTGCCAATTGCCGGAACGTGGTGGGCACA
>NZ_JAKZEQ010000004.1:0-122694 GCF_022549155.1 Lactiplantibacillus sp. ME-2 | reverse complement strand
CAACGATTGACGACGCTCAAAGTTGGTACAGATAATCAATTTAAGGAGAGTACAGGATTTGAACCTGCGCGCCGGTATTAGCCGGTTCGCCGGATTTCGAGTCCGGTGCATTACCACTCTGCCAACTCTCCATATGGTACTTAATAAGTATAGCATAATTTTCTGCTGGAATAAATATTTATTCAAAAGATTTAAAGGTAGCGTCAAATATTAGATTGACGCTAAGATTTTAAGACGATTAGTCAACAACGTGCAAAATATTAACCGTAATAATAATCAAATGTTGTATCAATTAATTTATCGTGGCTAGCAAGAGGCTTAGCCACGATTATTAAGATTTTAATGCAATATTTAGAATCCGGTTAAATCGATTAATTAAGCATAAAAAAGCCACTTAAAATATAAAATACTTGGATTTACCGCTATACTAAGCCCGGTATAAATTTTATTTATGGGGGGTAACAAATGAATAATAGAGAACTTGGTCGGTGGCAAGAGCATAAACATATTGGCGACTATGGCTGGGGGATTATATTATGTGTCATCATACTCTGTTGTATTGGTATGTGGGCTGTTTACTATGCTTGTCTGCATGATTTAAAAGTGATTGATCCTGTTCGGACGACAATGATGCAGTGTCTCTGGTACCTTGTGGGTGCATTGATAGCGACAACGATGCTTCACCTAAGTGAAAAACAATTGATGCAGTGGGCCCCGATTGGCTATTCAATTGGCATGCTGTTATTGATACTTTTATTGGTCTTCTATAGTCGAGAATATTATGTTCAAACAGGGGCTAAAAGTTGGTTTGCAATTGGTACACTGACTTTTCAACCAGTTGAAGTTATGAAACCGCTCTATATTTTAATGATGGGCCGGTTAATCGTTCAAGATCAACAGTGGGGACCCCACAATAATTTTAATGCGGATTGGCGGTTGACACGTCGCTTAGTTATTTACACTTTTCCAATTATTGTTGCGTTGAAAATCATCAATGATTTTGGAACGACGTTAGTTTTTCTGACAATTTTTATTGGTATGCTCATTGTTTCACCATGCCGGTTTAGTTTTTTGTGGCGTGTGTTATTGGTGGCCGGATCCATTGGGGTTGTTTTAATTTTGTTAGCGACATCGAGCACGGGCCAATCTCTGTTATCTCATATCGGATTTAAATTGTACCAGTTTGATCGCATCAATACGTGGCTTAACCCAAGCAATGGCGTCTCGGATCAAAGCTATCAATTGTGGCAAAGTATGCGAGCGGTTGGGGTGGGTGGATTAACTGGGAATGGTGTAACTCATAACGCTGTTTATGTGCCAGTTAGGGAATCAGATATGATTTTTTCGGTTGTTGGTGAGACAACTGGGTTCATTGGCTGTAGTGTCTTACTTATCGTTTACATGTACTTGTTTTATCTAATTTTTCGCTCAGCATTCGCTAGTCGACGCCGATTTTATGTCTATGTTTCCACTGGAGTAGCCGTAATGCTAGCTTTCCATATGTTTGAAAACATTGGCATGACGATTGGGCTGTTACCTTTAACGGGAATTCCGTTACCTTTTGTTAGTCAGGGAGGTTCGGCCATAATTGGCGATTTTATGGGGGTTGGCTTGGTTCTTGCGACACAGTATCCTAACGTGCGCTCCATTTTTTCGGTACCGAGAATTTTTCACTAAGTAACAGGATTTTTGTGGCAATTAAAGTCCAAATTTCAAGCTAGACAGTACGAGTAATTTGTTTAGAGATAAATAGTTAAGAAAAAGTTACGATTATAAAGGAAACCTAAAAAGTATAAATAATCACTTGTTAATGATTATCATTAGCTGGTTTCTATTGACGGTTAAAGATCTTGAAACTATGATAGCATTGTTGATTACATCAGCAATAAAAATCAGTTGCAATTAGGTGAGGTTACTTTAAGAATATAGGTTATCGCCCAGAAATGTCGAGAGACAGGAATGAGTAAAGCAGAATTTGCCGAATTAAGGCTCTTTCAAGATAACTAGACTAGTTCTTACGTCTTAAAGTGCTAAAACTCAATGAATGCGTCGATGCAAAAATCGTTATCCATTTTAGTTTTTTACCCCATTAGCTGCAATTTGCTAATGGGGTTTTATTTGCCTAAAAACAACTTGAACATGGAAAGGAGTCACCATGACAAGTTTAAAAAGAGGGATTAAAGTACGTTCTGTGGTGGGAACGATGATGTGGCTTGGACTAAGTATTGGAATATTGCTTATGATTGGCTGGTGCATTGCCAAGATGAACCTGCCGCTCAGTCGATTACCCACTCAGGGTTATTTAGATACTACGGGAGGTAAAGACTACTTAACAATGTCACATTTAGTAGCGGCTGCGTTACGAACAACAACGAGACTATTCATTGGAATGGGCTACTCAATATTGTTTTCTTTGATTTTTGGCATATTAGCAGCGCGCTATCGAAGTGCACGCTATGTTATTTTGCCGATTGTTAATTTATTGGAGTCAGTGCCGTTATTGGGATTTTTAACGTTTACAACTGCATGGTTCATGGGATTGTTTCCCAATAATGTGCTGGGTGTTGAGGCCGTTGCTATTTTCGGCGTTTTCACTGCACAGGCCTGGAATATTATGTTGGCTCTCTATCAGTCACTTCGGGTTACGCCCGAAGACTTGATGACAGTGGCTAAGCAATTTGGCTGTAATAGCTGGCAACGATTCTGGCGCTTAGAATTTCTTTATGCGACGCCAAGCATTCTATGGAATATTGTCATTTCTCAATCGGCCGCTTGGTTTGCCCTAGTCGCTTGTGAACAAGCGACTATCGTGGTTCCTAAAAATGAAACATTAGTGCTACCAGGAATTGGATCATACATCCAGATTGCGCTTGATACAGCTAATTTTGGTGCTGTTATTAATGCAGTGATTGCGCTAGTTATCTGTGTGTTATTGGTCAATGTGTTTATTTTTCAACCGCTGATTAAAGGAACGGCACATTATAAATACGGTACGAGTACCGATAGCCAACTACCACAGCAATCGCAAGTCTATGATTTGATGGTTATGGCTAAAGTGCCGCTGTTAGTTAAGCGATTACATCGTCATATCCGGTATTGGTGGTTATATTGTGCTCCAAAGCAATGGCAAAAACTGGGCTTTTCACGGATTATACGAATATTAAAAAAATATACGGTATATTGGCGTATTGCATGGTGGCTAGTAATAGCTGTTGGTCTATATCGCTTGGGTGTATTACTAATAAAATATCTTGATTGGATTAATTTGAGTGTTTTGTTTAAATGGACCTTCCTAACAACTAGTCGTGTGTTGATAGCTGTTTTACTTTCGGCGCTTATTTTTATTCCACTTGCCGTATGGGTTGCTAGTAATGCGCGGCGGTTAAAACTGATTCAACCGGTTGGACAAGTTTTAGGATCAATTCCCGCGGATATTTATATTCCAATTGTTGCATTAATGATTACGTTGACAGGGACGACACAGCATTGGTGGGTCATTCCATTGATAATGACTGGAACTCAATGGTACTTTTTTTTCAACATTATCGCGGGGTATCTGGCAATTCCCAGTGATATCAAAGATGTTGTTAATATTTTTCACCTGTCAGGGTGGCGTTGGTGGACACACTTTTTAATTCCATCACTGTTTCCATCGTTCATTACCGCAATTATTAATGCTGCTGGGGCAGCCTGGAATGCTGATATTGCGGCTGAATTGATTAGCTGGGGTACCCACCAGTATGCGGTTACTGGACTTGGTGCTTACATTGCCCAAAATATCAATAATAAGCCTGCAGAAGCAACTGGAGTACTGATTATTTGTGTCATTGTTGGGTTATGCGTTGTGTTGATTTGGCAACCATTATATCGATTTGCTGAACGTCGCTTTCATTATTAATACGAGGAGGAGTTTAAGTTGAAAAAAGCAGTTTTATTAGATGTTGATCACGTTTCAAAGTCATTTATACTTTCAAAACAACGGCAGTCTGAACTGATTTTGGAAGCGGTTAGTTTGCAGGTTCAAACCCACCAGTTTATTAGTATTATTGGTTCGTCTGGTGTCGGAAAATCAACACTATTACGAATGATTGCGGGGATTATTCGGCCCAGCTATGGCGCCATTACTTTTGATGGTAATTTAGTCACGGCTCCTAATCGCCGTATGAGTATGGTATTTCAGAACTTTGCGCTATTTCCATGGTTGACAGTACGTCAAAATATCATGTTTGGCCTAGAAAGTCAGCTTAATTCTGACTGTCAATATGTTGACAATCAAATTGACAATTTAATTAATTTGATTGGTTTAAAAGGGTTGAAAAATGCGTACCCCTATGAACTATCTGGAGGGATGAAACAACGCGTTGGTTTTGCGCGTGCACTTGCTGTTGAGCCAGAACTGCTCCTTTTGGATGAACCGTTTTCAGCACTGGATGTTTTAACAGGGCAGCGGTTAGGGCAAGATTTGATCACATTATGGGAACGCAGGAAATTTAAAATGCAAGCGATTGTTTTGATAACGCATAATATTTCTGAAGCGGTTCGTCTTTCAGACGTCATTTATGTTCTAGGAGGGAAACCTGCACAAATTATGAACACTTATCAGATTAAGACGCCTAGAAATCAACGTACTGAGCAACAAATTTGGGCCAAGACAATGGCAATTACTGATCAATTTAAGCGCGATATGAATGAAATGCGGGGGGACTGAGTTTATGAGAAGGCGGCAACTACCTAAATGGCAAAGAAAACGACTAATTGTACTAGTAACGAGTTGTATAACCTTTATGTTAGTAGCTTTCACAATTCAAGGTATTCGGTTATTTGACATGTTGCACTCGTTCCATGAGTCACGAGTTATTAAGTCGCATCATAATTTGACCCAGCAACCGGTCAGTACTTTTTTATTGATGGGGTTAGATAATAGTGGCAAGCGCAAATTATCGACAACGCGCACGGATGGAATGATGGTAGTCATTGTAAACCATAAAACTAAAACAATGACCTTATGTAGTTTATTACGGGATACTTTTGTTAAGATCCATTCGCAGCAATATCATGGTTATCAGCGCATTGAATCGGCGTATACCTATGGTGGTGATGCAGCGGCGATAGCGACCGTTGAACATTATTTGAATTTACCAATTGATTATTATCTAACTGTTAATTGGGATGGTTTTATTAGGGCAATCGATGATATTGGTCCCGTTGAAGTTAATGTTGATCGTGATTTTATCGGACAAGATTACTGGGGAAAACCAGAAAAATTTAAAGCAGGTTTGCAATCGATGTCTGGTGCACGTGCATTAGCCTATGCACGCGAAAGACATATTGACAACGATCAACACCGTGGTTTTCGGCAGCAAGCCGTCTTTTACGCAATGGTCAAGCGCTTGAATCAGGAAGGGCTTTCGTCTAAAGGGGCCAAAGTTGTCGGTGATTTGAAAGATCAAATGAGGACTAATTTGACGAATCACGATATGTTAACACTGTTTAAAAGTCGTAAAACTTTTAAGCGATATCGAGTAAAACGATTGACATTTTAGTGGCGAACGTTTGATGTTGCTGGCCGTAGTATGGTAGAGGTTTATCCGGACAGTCGCGTACAGGTGAGTCGGCAACTACAAGCCGCCGCTGGGCTACGGCCAGACTTGCCTTCGCAGACCTTTACAACCAATGGACGTTATCGGTATGCCAGCGATGAAAGCGTTGAAAGTAAGGCTGATGAAGCTAAGGCTGATACGCATTATGGCCAATCGCATGTGTACGTAGGTCATGCTGGTAATACTACTATTGGTAAATTACCAGCAGCGGTGCCGTTGAAAAATGGTTTCCGAGTTTCAGATAGGACTGAAACGATGTACACGGTACATTAGATTCCGATAATCGTTAGCAAGTGGACACTATTCAGTAACCAAAACGAGCCAGACAGTTTTAAGTGCTATAGTCCCCTTAAGGTTGATAGATGAAATGATATACTTCATCTATCAATTTTAAGGAGATTTTATTATATCTAGAACCAATTTTATGGTCACAGAAAAATTAGCTATTATTCTGGGTCTTGAAAAAACTAACCTGACTAAATCAACGTGTTTTAAAGCGTGTGGTATCGCTCGAAGTACTTTCATCAGATGTCAAAATTTTTATATGCAGGATGGTCTGGAAGGATTAAAAGAACAGCACAATTGGATTCGATATATCTCAGAGATTAAGCGGCAGGCCATATCAGCGTACTTGAATGATGAAAGTAGTTTGTGGGATATTCAAATCAGATTTGGCCTTAGAAGTACTAGACGGCTGGAGGACCGGATCAGTGAATTGCTGGTCCACATTATGAGTAGAAAAATAACTTTTGAAGAACGCATTAGAATCGTTGAATACATTACGGTGAGTGAACATGCATATTCCCGAGCAGCGAAACATTACAATGTATCTTATCAGCAAATCCGTTTCTGGATGCTCAAAACCACCACCAATGGTTACATCGCACTTAAAGACCGGCTTGGATGGACGAAACCAATTGAAAAAATGACTGAGGTTGAACGACTAAGGCTCAAGAAACGTCAACTTAAGATTCAAATCAAGGAGCAGGAGGTTTGACTTCTTTTTAAAAAAGTCCAAAAAATACAGCACAAAGATTGAATGCACAACATAAATTAGCCTATCAAGGAATCAAAACCGTCGGCTCGGATATTCATGGTGTTCAGGCCACCTTGTTGAGCAAGCCAGGTTTGTCGCGCTCAGTCTATAATAAGTTGCTTCATCATGAATCGATTGGTTTTGGGTTTTCAGTTAAACACTTGATGTCTGTATCTGTACTCCATCTAAAATGTTAAAGTTGTATTAAGCGGCCTCAACGCATCAAACAAACTAAGTAAGAAATTAAATCAAGTAACTCAGTCTAACCAAGTAGGATTATCCGATTCCACCGAAGTCGTTTATGGGCTAATAACAAGCACAAAGCCCGATTTACGGCGCTCTAAAACATCTTTAGTTAAGTCAGCCAACCAGCGAGGCGGTGGTTGATACCTTTAACCAGGCTTTTAATACTTTAATGAAATCATACGAATAGTACAAAGAAACGGCTCTACCGCATTTGAATACCGCGATGAAGCCGTTTGAAAAGTAATTAAAAATCATATTATTTCATTCATCAACTTGACAAGGACTGATGCCCCCAAAAGAGCTTTTAAATAATAATTTCATTCATAACCTTTAACTTCATCCAGATGCCGAAACGCACACGACCATACCATTTTCCCGATATGGTCGTATGCGTCTCAGTTTAGGTTGAAAAGTTTACTTCTTTTCCTGCACAATGTAGTGGGGCCGGTGTTTTGATTCGATATAAATTTTACCAATATAATTACCGATAATCCCCAGACAGAACAGCTGGATGCCGCCGATTAAGAGTAAAATTGTGACGGTTGAAGCCCAACCACTGACGCTGTTATCAAATAATATTTTACGAATAATAACGACAAATATACTGATAATTGAGATTAGTGAGAGCAAGCCACCGGTGAAGGTCGCAATCTTCAGGGGTACATCTGAAAAGTCGACGATAGCGTCCATTGAATAATTGAACAGCTGCCAAATTGACCAGTGTGTTTCGCCAGCGGAGCGGGGCTGATTCTCAAACTTCAAATAAGTCGTTCGGAAACCGACCCAGTTGAAGATGCCTTTTGAAAATCGGTTATATTCGGGCAATTCCAAGATGGCATCAACCATCTGACGTGTCATTAACCGGTAATCACGGGCGTTTGGAATAATTTGTACTTTTGAAATTTTGTTGACAACTGAGTAAAACGAGCGTGATAAGAATGACCGAATCATTGGTTCACCGACACGATTTTCCCGCATTGTTCCGATACAGTCATAGTCACCGGTTTGAAGCATCGCCAGCATTTTAGGCAATAAAGTTGGTGGATCTTGTAGATCAACGTCCATGACGGCGACGTAATCGCCGATAGTGTGTTCTAAGCCGGCTAATAAACCAGCTTCCTTACCGAAATTTCGCGAAAAGGAGACATAGTGAACAGTGTCAGGATGGGCGGCGTTTAAAGTTCGTAGTACGTTCAAAGTGTCGTCAGATGAGCCATCATTAACGAAAACATATTCAGTAGTGATATCCTTGAACGACTCTGGATTATCTGCCAGGACTTTTTCAACGGTGTTATAAAAGATTTCAATCGTTGGTTCCTCGTTATAGCATGGAACAACAAGACTCATGGTTTTCATGATAATTGTATCCGACCTTTTTATAATTTTTAGATTGATCTATTAATCAGGGCTCCTACTGATTAATAAAGAAAGGAATTTTAAACCAGTATGAATATCATAGCTTGAATTAAGGTATAAAGCAATCAAATATCAAACCACAAAAATTGTAATGATGTCATGATAGCTTGTCAATTACACCACCAATCAAGTACGTCGACAGCGATGCGTCATGTTATTTCAAATTTCACACCTGGCAGTGTTGAGTAGTTTGCAAAAAAAACAACTCCAACTGGGCACAGTAGCATGGCCCGTTGAAGCTGTTGGAAAAGTGATTATTGTGATTTATCTTTTTGAGATTGGGCGATGGGTGTCAAGGTGGACTTAGAAATATTCACAACCGTCAAATTTATATTTTGACAACCGAAATGCCCAATTAGCGGATATGAATCTATAGCCGTAAACAGCTAATTATTTGCGAGTGAAACCCAATTAGTGGCCTGAATGGTATCAATTCGATAGACAGCGATGGTGACGTCTTTTAAGGATCCATAAAGTGTCCCTACAATTGTTAATGGTGAAACGGAATCGCCCACGCGTACTTGCCAGGTACAGTTGTTGTGGAAGTTCGTCCGGTCGATACGCAGTTCAATATGTTGATTGCTCAGCGAATTGATAACGAGACGCGAGGGTGACAGGCTAATGATATCACCATCAATCGGGGCATTAATCACCGGACTGGTCGGTTGTATGGCTAATAGCCCGATTTGTTGGGGTGATGTGGCAGTGGGAATCGCCGTATAAGTACCAGCGACAGGTGCCTGAAGACTATTTCGTTTTTGATGACGTGAGAACCACATGTTTACCGCGCTCCTTACTTGGTGCTTGTCTTGATCGCCTTATTTAATAACAGCATAAATTATGGAACCCGTCCCAGGTCAAGCAATTGCGGGCAGTATTTTTGTCGTGAAATGCTATAATAGTTAAGAAATCTTAGGATGGTTAACGAACGGGGTGGTCAAGATGGACTTTGTAGAATTGACACCGATCGCATTGGGGCATACACCACTTGGCACACGCGGACTGAATCCCCATATTCATGATTGGCAACTCGATTGGCAAAAACTAAGTAGTTTGATTGCTGATAATCAAGACGTGATGATGCAGGTGGACGCCGGACTTGCTGAAGATTGGTTGAATACGCACGGCACCATTTGGGACAATGTACAAGGCTATCACCGCTACCCGAATGACAACCGGGCGTTTGATGACACCGTTTTTTGGGCGGCGTCTACTTGGGCGACACCGGCAATTGTTGTGACTTTTCATAATGAAATTAGTCGGGCTTTCAGCTGCTATCGGGTCGGAACTGACCCTGATTTTCATTACTTAGGGCCACGCGGACGTGCATATTAATCCCTTATTGTCATTAACAAATTGGAGGAAAAGACGTGAAAGTTGGAATCGACAAGTTGCATTTTGCAACTTCACATTTATACGTAGACATGGCGGAACTGGCAACAGCTCGCCAGGCAGAACCTGATAAGTATTTGATTGGTATTGGTCAGTCTAAAATGGCGGTGATTCCGCCGAGTCAGGATGTAGTGACGTTAGCTGCTAATGCTGCCGCACCGATGCTGACAGCGACTGACATTGCGGCTATTGATTTATTAGTCGTCGGTACCGAGTCGGGGATCGACAATTCCAAAGCGAGTGCGATTTACGTCGCTAAGTTGCTCGGTTTGAGTCAGCGGGTTCGAACAATTGAAATGAAAGAAGCCTGCTATGCGGCGACGGCTGGTGTCCAACTGGCCCAAGATCACGTGCGTGTTCATCCAGATAAAAAGGCGCTGGTCATTGGTAGTGACGTGGCACGCTACGGATTGAACACACCGGGCGAGCCAACTCAAGGTGGTGGGGCGGTTGCTATGTTAATTAGTGCGGATCCTAAAGTATTAGTACTGGGTACTGAGTCAAGTCTACTGAGCGAAGATGTGATGGACTTTTGGCGACCGTTGTATCATACAGAAGCCCTAGTTGACGGCAAATACTCGTCTAATATCTATATTGATTATTTTCAAGATGTGTTTAAGAATTACCTGCAAACGACTCAAACTAGTCCAGACGCACTGACGGCCTTGGTTTTTCATTTGCCATATACAAAGATGGGACTTAAAGCGCTTCGAAGCGTGTTACCATTAGTTGATGCCGAGAAACAAGCCCAGTGGTTGGCGCACTTCGAACATGCGCGTCAGCTAAATCGACAAGTTGGTAACTTGTATACTGGTTCACTCTATTTGAGCTTGTTATCGCAGTTACTGACTGATCCTCAGTTACAACCAGGGAATCGACTCGGATTATTCAGTTATGGCTCGGGTGCCGAGGGTGAATTTTATACCGGGGTTATTCAGCCGGATTATCAGACCGGTTTAGATCATGGCCTACCACAACGGTTGGCTCGTCGTCGCCGAGTTAGTGTGGCGGAGTATGAAGCCTTATTCAGTCATCAATTGCAATGGCGGGCCGATGATCAGTCGGTCAGCTATGCTGATGATCCCCATCGATTCGTATTGACCGGTCAAAAGAACGAACAACGTCAATATTTGGATCAACAAGTTTAAACAAAAAAAGTCACTTGTTACTAGCAAATTTGCTAGACAAGTGACTTTTCCTATTTGAAGTTATTGGTCATAATTTGACCATCTTGGACACTCAACAGCGTCTTGTCAGTGGTATCTGGTTGTAGCAACTGAATCGTGTAACCAGCGGCAAGATTCTTTTGGAGCGATTTTGACAACGATTTAAAATTCGAAGTAATCGTGGTGATTGCTTTTTGGTTTTGAGATGGATATGATTTAATCGTCTTCAAAGATTTAACGTACTTTTTATTGGTTGGCGTAATCGTATATGTTTTCGTTGACTTGGTGAATGCAACGGTACCAATCGATTGATAGTTAGATTGTAATTGTTTAAGGATATTTTCTTCATTCAACTTAATCGTTGCGGCCGCGCGTTTGGTGCTGGCTTCGTTAAAAACGACTTGTGAGGAACTCAAGCTCGTTGATTTGGACTTGCTGGTACTAGCGCTAGTACTCGTGCTAGATGATGCTTTGCGCGCCGATTGCTGTGACTGGTTGTATGGCCAGTAAGGCAATTTAACGACCGCGTAGATGGTGACCAGGGCGCTGAGGACCGTAATTAGTGTTAGAAATTTCCAACCACCACCGGTTTGACGTGCGTAAATCACGGAAAATAATGCTAATAGAAAAACAATCAAGCCCATAATGGCTAGGAACAACATGTAACCAACTCCCAATGTTTAAAATAGTATAATCATTATACCATTGAACTATTGGCTGTTCGTCACAGATTTGAAATATTTTGAAAAGAGATCCGACTAATAACCAATTTGGCGCCAGCACTTTTTCTGTCGATACATCGGGAGAATCAGGCGCCGCTGATTCAATAGCAATGGTGCTACCACCAAATCACAGTAACGCCACAGTGGGATAGTGTTGATGCCTGGTGCAAGGTTCTTGCAGCGTATCTCTCAGCGCACGGTTGTTTACAACAAGCGGGTGGTATATTTACGAGCTACCAATAAATAGGTGCGACGAGTAGGTATCGCGCTTCGATTAGGCTTGAAAGAGGACGGATTGCCAATTTACAAACGGCGATACTAACGAATCGGGGTGATGATGACTTTTTTATTCAGAAGGCAATCGGTTGGGCACTACGGGATTATGGCAAGGTGAATCCGGAATGGGGGCGTGCTTTTGTCGCAAATAACGTGCTCTCGTCCCTGGCACGGCGGGAAGGGTGTAAATATTTGTGAGTGGAATCTGTAGGCATGCCATCAACCTGCTCTAAAAACTGGCGAATAAAAAAGATGACAAATTGAATTGTCATCTTGTGGGTGATAGTTTACTGAAACAGCATGTCGCGATATAAACCGACAACTTTGCCTAATACAGAGACGTTGTTCAAGATAATTGGCGCCATCGTGTCGTTCTCAGGTTGTAGTCGGTAGTGATCGGCCTCTTTGAAGAATCGCTTGCAAGTCGCTTCATTTTCATCGGTCATGGCAATGATGATATCACCATTGTCAGCGGAACTTTGACGCCGAACAATGACTTGATCACCATTCATGATACCGATATTGATCATACTTTCGCCACGGATGGTGAGCATGAAAAGGTCGCCACCGAATGATTCAAGTTCCTTAGGAATTGGAAAATAATCCGTCGCTTCCTGTACGGCAAGAATTGGTTGGCCGGCGGTTACCGTTCCAAGTACCGGAATTTGATGTGGCGTAGTTTCGACGCCCAGTGCTTCGAAACCGGCTGGCGTTACCTCAATGGCACGTGGCTTAGTTGGGTCTTTTTGGATGTAACCTTTTTTTTCTAGCCGTGAAATGTGGCCGTGAACGGTCGAAGTCGAAGATAAGTCAACGGCTTCACCAATCTCACGAACGGTTGGCGGGTATCCTTTTTCATTGACACGTTCATAAATAAAGCGAAGAACGGCCATTTGTTTGCTTTCCGATGTTTTACTCATCTTGGCACCTCATTTTTTATTTTCATTATTGGTTAAACCAATTGTAGCATAGCGTTTCATAGCTTTCAAACAAATGTTCGGTTGACAAACACTATTAATTGATTTAGGGTCTAATTTCGTGTATATTTCAAGAGTGAAAGGGGCTGCTGATTTGATTTCAAAAGAATTGCTTGCTCGGATCAATGAGTTAGCTCATAAGGCGAAAGCCGAGGGGCTCACCGAGCTAGAAGAAGCCGAACGTCAAGAGTTGCGGCAAAAATACTTGAAGGAATTTCGCGCCGGTTTTCGGCAACAAGTTGAAATGCTTCAGGTTTATGATAAAGATGGTAAAGAGGTTACGCCAGAAAAGGTCCGTCAAGTGCAACGCGATCGCGGTCTTCGAGATGATTAACCGATTTCAGGAAAATTTGTCAACTGACAAATTTTCCTTTTCTTTTATTATTAATTTGTGTAGACTAGTTTAATGAAGACTGTAATAAGGGAGGGGAATGACTGTGTCTACAGGAATTTGGATTTTAATCGTCGTTATCGGCGTATTGGTTGGGTTAACTGGTGGTTTCTTCGGTGCCCGGCACTATATGCAAAATTACTTGAAGCAAAATCCACCAATTAGTGAAGAAATGCTTCGTAGTATGATGATGCAAATGGGTCAACGCCCGTCCGAAAAGAAGTTACATCAGATGTTGAATTCGATGAAAGCTGCATCTAAAAACGATAACAAGTAGTAAAAAAGTGTCGGCTCGCTTTAAATTGCGATCACCGACACTTTTTTATTATCGAACTTAATGTTTCTGACGGGTTGTAGCAGGATCAACGTATTTGAACGTTGGGTCGATTTGACGATCCAAGTCGTCAAAAGCGTGCAACATTTTAGTTTCAATTTGTTTTTGACCAGCATCATCTAGTTTCAGCTTACGATCAATATCAATCGGTTTACCAAAACGGACGGTGACCCGCTGACGACTAAAAAGTTGTTTGAAGGTCAATGGACCTTGGTAAACGGTTGGGACTAGTGGAACACCGGCCATTTTTGCGATGACGGTTGCGCCGCCTTTAAGTTCTTGTGAGTGGCGCGTTCCCGATGGAAACATGATTAATGAAAGCTTACCGCTGCGCAAAAATTTGACGGGAGTCTTGATTGCTGAAGGTCCTGGATGTTGCCGATTGACAGGAAAAGCGTTCGCATGGACGAGAATGAACCGCAAGACGGGATTCTTAAATAGTTCTTCCTTGGCCATAAAGCTAAATTTCATTGGGCTGCCGGCCAACGCATAGTACAACGGATCAAACCACGTCCGGTGCGGTCCAACTAAGATGTAGGCGCCCTCAGGCAAGTTTTCCCGTCCTTGATAGTGCGGCCGACCGTTAATAATGGTGATGATTAGTCGGACTAGTCCGCGCATAAAAGAATAAAACATCACGATCTTCCTTTCGTTTACTAACTGCTCACAGTATGACGAAATTTGGCAAATTCTGCAAGTTAATTGTATGATAACTGTGCGATGATTTTAATGGAGAGGTGGCCGAATATGGCAGACGTCACGTTACACGCCGATGAGCGTATTGATCAATTATATAGTCAAGATATCCAAATAATTCAAAGTTCTCAAGTCTTTGCGTTCTCACTGGATGCTGTTCTGTTGGGTGACTTTGCCCAGGTTGCGAAGGGCGTTAAGAGCCAGATCGTGGATCTCTGTGCTGGCAATGGCGCAGTAGGTCTATTCGCCAGTGCTAAAACTCAAGGCCATATTACGGCGGTCGAGATTCAGCCCCGGTTGGCCGATATGGCTCAACGCAGTGTTGTTTTGAACGATTTAACCCAACAAATGACAGTCCTGAACGAAGACTTACTGGCAATTACGCGCCAACTACCGAAAGATTCGGTGGATACAGTCTTATGTAACCCACCGTATTTTAAAGATCGACCGCAGAGCGTTAAAAATCCAAATCCTCATTTGGCGATTGCACGGCATGAACTGTCCGCTAATTTAGATCAGATCCTAGCGGTAACTAGTGATTTGTTAAAAATGAATGGTAAAGCATATTTTGTTCATCGTCCTGAACGACTAGATGACTTGTTCAGTACCATGGCGACCAATCGGTTGGCACCCAAACGGATTCGGTTCGTCCATCCCAAAGCACAACGGGAAGCGAACATGGTTCTGATCGAAATGATCAAGGATGGGAAACGCAACGGTGTTCGAATCATGCCACCGCTTGTCGTTTATCGTGATGATGGTGAATACAGGGAAGAGGTGCACACATTACTCTATGGCAAGCACAAGTAAGCCGGCTGCGTCCACGACGGCAACTAAAAAATATTATTTTTATGTCCTATTATGTGCTGATCAAACGTTGTATGGTGGTTTTACGGATAACTTGCAGCGACGATTAGCAACGCACAATGCGGGCAAAGGGGCTAAATATACGCGGGTCAGCTCACGGCGGCCTTTGCAATTAATTTACCATGAAACTTTCACTGACAAATCAAGTGCGTTAAAGGCTGAATATGCCTTCAAACACCAATCGCGAGCTGCCAAGCTAAAATACTTGTCAGCTCACGATGTAAAAATTTAGCGAAGTTTTCACAATTTATGATTCTATTTCTCGCATTTACTGTTATAATATTTACTGTATCAATATATAGGAGGAATTTTTGTAATGAAAATTATTGCATATGCTGTACGTGATGACGAACGTCCATTCTTCGATACTTGGATGAAAGAAAACCCAGATGTTGAAGTTAAATTAGTTCCAGAATTACTTACTGAAGACAACGTTGACTTAGCTAAAGGCTTCGACGGTGCCGATGTATACCAACAAAAGGACTATACTGCTGAAGTATTGAACAAGTTAGCCGACGAAGGGGTTAAGAACATCTCTCTTCGTAACGTTGGTGTTGATAACTTGGACGTTCCTACTGTTAAAGCACGTGGCTTAAACATTTCTAACGTACCTGCATACTCACCAAATGCGATTGCTGAATTATCAGTAACGCAATTGATGCAATTATTACGTCAAACCCCATTGTTCAACAAGAAGTTAGCTAAGCAAGACTTCCGTTGGGCACCAGATATTGCCAAGGAATTAAACACCATGACTGTTGGTGTTATCGGTACTGGTCGGATTGGCCGTGCTGCCATCGATATTTTCAAAGGCTTCGGCGCTAAGGTTATCGGTTACGATGTTTACCGGAATGCTGAACTTGAAAAGGAAGGCATGTACGTTGACACCTTGGACGAATTATACGCCCAAGCTGATGTTATCACGTTACACGTTCCTGCATTGAAGGATAACTACCACATGTTGAATGCGGATGCCTTCAGCAAGATGAAAGATGGCGCCTACATCTTGAACTTTGCTCGTGGGACACTCATCGATTCAGAAGACTTGATCAAAGCCTTAGACAGTGGCAAAGTTGCCGGTGCCGCTCTTGATACGTATGAATACGAAACTAAGATCTTCAACAAAGACCTTGAAGGTCAAACGATTGATGACAAGGTCTTCATGAACTTGTTCAACCGCGACAATGTTTTGATTACACCACATACGGCTTTCTACACTGAAACTGCCGTTCACAACATGGTGCACGTTTCAATGAACAGTAACAAACAATTCATCGAAACTGGTAAAGCTGACACACAAGTTAAGTTTGACTAATCTCGATTATCACTGAAAATGGCGTCACTCATCTGAGTGACGCCATTTTTTATACTTTCATCTAATGGGGCCTTTTCGAAGCGTTAACCCCAAGCGTACTTTCAATGCTGTTATATCCATAACAAAAAGCCCACAATCGAGCTGGTTGCACGGCTGTGGGCTTCACAAGTGAGCGATTTTGTTAGCGATAACACAATTAAGTGTTGCTAGGTAAAGGTCTTGCTAGCACGTACTTACCGTGGTTGTTACCAGCATAAGTTGCTCGTAGCTTTAACGCCAGTATGCGTCTATGAAGCGCTGGCGGCTTGAAGAAGTGCTAGCAATAGTTCATTTAGTTCCGCTGGACTCTGGATGATTTGATCAGGAATTACGCTCGGTGTCACCTGGTCATTGCGCCGGTGATTAAACCAAAAAGTTTGCCACCCAGCGTGTTTGGCACTGGTCATGTCGAGTGCTGCATTGTCACCAACGTAAACGGCTTCGTTGGCCTTGATGCCAACCTGATGGGCCCACGTCGTGAAGATTGATGGGTCGGGTTTAGCAATACCCAATTCTTCTGAGATAAAGATGTTATCCGGATGCACGAAATGTTCAATTTGTAATTGATGTAACTTTTGATGCTGAATCGGCGCTGGCCCATTGGTAATGATACCAATTTTAAAAGCGTGACTGAGTTTAGTCAGCGTCGCACTCAGCCCATCGAAAAGGCAAATCTGATTTAGTTCCTGCTGATAGGCCATTTCAAATTGGATAGCCCGATCAGTGCTGATGTGGACTTTGCTGGGTGCTAACGCGTGTCGAATACGGGCGGTTTGCCACGCTTCCAGCGTCATAGTTGTATCAGTGACCTGGTTAAAGGTACGGTCATTAAAATCATGGAACCGGTTAAAAATTTGTGCCAATTCAGTGCTGCTCAAAGCCTGGTTAAAAGTTTTAGTTAAGGCAGCAGTGAACGGTGATTTTTGATCATACAACGTATCGTCAAGGTCAAAAATGATGGCTTTTATCATTATTAAGTGAGCCCCCTATGCGAGATTGTATTTTAACACACTTTCAGGAATTCACAAATTCTTGATGAAATTGCTTGCAAGCACTAGTAATTTTCGGTATACTAATTTTCGGTGTTAAAACCAATTCACACCTACTGCGATAATCATGGCGGTGCTCGGGAGAGTGCCATGATTAGTTGAACGGTGGGGAGGAATAAAACAAATTTTTTGGAGGCACATTTATTATGGCTGTTATTTCTATGAAACAATTGCTTGAAGCCGGTGTCCATTTCGGTCACCAAACTCGTCGTTGGAACCCAAAGATGAAACCATACATCTTTACGGAACGGAACGGCATCTACATCATTGACTTACAAAAGACGGTCAAGATGATCGACTCAGCTTACAACTTCGTTAAGGATGCTGCGGCTGATGATGGTGTTATCTTGTTTGTTGGGACTAAGAAACAAGCCCAAGATTCAATCGAAGAAGAAGCAACCCGTGCAGGTCAATACTACGTTAACCATCGTTGGTTAGGTGGGACTTTGACTAACTGGAACACCATCCAAACACGGATCAAGCGTCTTAAAGACTTGAAGAAGATGGAAGCTGATGGCACCTTCGAACGGTTACCTAAGAAGGAAGTTTCATTATTAATGAAGCAACGTGCCAAGCTTGAAAAGTTCTTGGGCGGTATCGAAGACATGCCTCGGATTCCAGATGTAATCTTCATCGTTGATCCTCGTAAGGAACAAATCGCCGTTAAGGAAGCTCAAAAGTTGAACATTCCGATCGTTGCGATGGTTGATACGAACACTGATCCAGATGACATCGACGTTATTATTCCTTCAAACGATGACGCAATCCGTGCCGTTCGTTTGATCACTTCTAAGATGGCTGATGCTGTCATTGAAGGTCGTCAAGGTGAAGACGAAGATGTTACTGAAGATTCTTTCAAGGACAACAAGGACGCTAAGAAGTCCGTTGACTCATTGGAAGACATCGTTGAAGCTGTTGAAGGCGACAACGACGCCAAGTCTGACAAATAATTAATTGAAATAATTAGGCTGCCTAAAAATCGCGGACCATTACGGCCTGATTTTGCGGGCAGCTTTTTATCTAAAATCAAGATACTCAAAGGAGAGTAAACTATGGCAAAGATTTCTGCAGCACAAGTTAAAGAACTTCGTGATAAAACCGGTGTTGGTATGATGGACGCTAAAAAGGCGTTAGTTGAAACTGAAGGCGACATGGAAAAAGCCGTTGACGTTTTACGTGAAAAAGGGGTTGCTAAGGCCGAAAAGAAGAGTGGCCGGGTTGCTGCCGAAGGGATTGCTGCTGTTGCAATCAAGGACAACAAAGCTGCCATTGTTGAAATCAACTGTGAAACTGATTCAGTTGCTTCAACTGACAAGTTCAAAAACTTGGTAACTGAAGTTGCCGACAAGATCGCTGAAGAAGAACCAGCTTCCGTTGACGACGCCTTAGCTTTGAAGACGGCTAACGGGACGGTTAAAGATGACGTCATCGAAACGACTCAAGTAACTGGTGAAAAGATCAGTCTTCGTCGTTTCCAAGTTGTTGAAAAGGGTGCTGACCAAAGTTTTGGTTCATACATCCACAACGGTGGCCAAATTGCAGCCTTAGTTGTCTTAGACGGTGCTGACAGTGCTACTGCTAAGGACGTTGCCATGCACGTCGCTGCTATCAATCCTGAGTATGTTAACCGTGAACAAGTTCCTGCTGACCGGTTAGCTCATGAAAAAGACGTGCTTGTTAAGGAAGCCTTGAATGAAGGTAAACCTGAAAAGATCGTTGAAAAGATGGTTGAAGGCCGTTTAAACAAGTGGCTTTCAGAAATTAGCTTGGATGACCAAGAATTCGTTAAGGATTCTGATCAAACTGTTGCGCACTTTGTCGAATCAAAGGGTGGCAAGGTTAGCTCATTCATTCGTTTTGAAGTTGGCGAAGGAATCGAAAAGAAGGCTGATAACTTCATCGATGAAGTTATGAACCAAATTAAAGACTAATTACTGACTAAGGGATTAGCTAATTGGGGATTACGACGGAAAGCAATTTTCGGCGTAGTCCCTTTTTGTAAAGTAACGGGTTGAAGCCGCTTTAAAAAGAGAATTCGGTTAATTTTTGCGCCGGATTACGGCTGATACCAAACGCTTATTGAAATATATGGTAAAATGATAGACAGATAATTTCGAGGAGGACAAAACGATGTCGGAAGTTAAATATAAGCGTGTAATCCTAAAACTGAGTGGGGAAGCCTTAGCTGGTGAGAAGGGCTTTGGAATCAATCCCCCCGTCATTAAAACGGTGGCAGAGGAACTTAAGGACGTCTATGACATGGGCGTACAAATTGCAATCGTCGTTGGCGGTGGCAATATGTGGCGTGGCGAAGCTGGTGCCCAGATGGGTATGGAACGGGCCCAAGCTGATTATATCGGCATGTTAGCCACGATTATGAATGCCTTGGCACTCCAGGATAATCTCGAATCAATTGGTGTGCCGACCCGGGTTCAAACATCCATTGAAATGCGACAAATCGCGGAACCATACATTCGGCGGAAGGCAATGCGCCATCTTGAAAAACGCCGGATCGTTATTTTTGCCGGTGGTACCGGGAGTCCATACTTCTCAACGGATACGACCGCCGCATTACGGGCCGCTGAAATTAACGCGGATGCGATTTTGATGGCCAAAAATGGCGTCGATGGTGTTTACTCGGCTGATCCTAACAAGGATGCTAGTGCAGTTAAATTTGATACGCTTACCCATCTCGACATTATCAACAAAGGGTTACAAGTGATGGATACTACGGCAAGTTCCTTATCGATGGATAATGACATTCCTGTCGTGGTCTTTAACTTGAATGAACCTGGAAACATTCGGAAAGTCGTCGCCGGTGAACACATCGGGACAACAGTCAGGGGGAAATAATATGGCAATTACAGAACCAATTTTAAAAGAAGCACAGGAACGGATGAAGAAGGCGGAAGCCGCTTTACAACGCGAGCTCGGTAATATTCGGGCTGGCCGGGCTAACGCATCATTATTGAATCGGATTTCTGCAGATTATTACGGTGCGCAAACACCACTTAATCAGATGGCGGCAATTACGGTACCCGAACCACGGGTCTTAATGGTGACCCCATTTGATAAGAGTGCCCTTAAAGAAATCGAAAAGGCTATTTTAGCGTCAGACCTCGGTATTAGCCCAGCTAACGACGGTTCTGCGATTCGGTTAGTTATTCCACAATTAACGGAAGAACGGCGTAAAGAACTTGCCAAGGACGTTAAGGCGGAAGGTGAACGTGCCAAGGTCGCCGTTCGAAACGTGCGTCGTGATGCAATGGAAGCCTTGAAGAAGGGCCATAAAGATGGTCAATTCACTGACGACCAGTTACATCAGTTAGAAGACCAAGCCCAAAAGTTAACGGATCAAGCGGGTAAGGACGTCGACGCGATCGTTGCGGACAAAGAAAAAGAAATTTTGGAAGGTTAATGACCGACCAATTTATTAAGGCTTGGAGAAATTCAAGCCTTTTTTTGTTGACGAATAGTTAATTAGTGCTTTTTTTGGTAAAATAGTGCATAGTTAAGCTATTTTTATGGAGGTGCGCCTTGTTCGCTTTTTTTAATAAGAATGATCCTGCAGATAACACCGACGTGCAATTGGATCCTGAACGTATTCCAGCCCATGTCGCCATTATTATGGATGGCAATGGGCGTTGGGCCAAAGCACGGCATTTACCACGGGTTGCTGGCCATAAGGAAGGTATGAACACGGTCAAAAAGATTACGATTGCCGCAAGTGATTTGGGCGTTAAAGTCCTGACGCTTTACGCGTTTTCAACTGAAAATTGGAAGCGGCCAACTGATGAGGTTAATTACCTCATGCAACTGCCAGTGAGTTTCTTTGATACTTTCGTACCGGACTTGATAAAAAATAATGTGCGGGTGCAAGTCATGGGCTACGTTGATCACTTGCCAGAAGCAACGCAAAAAGCAGTCCAAAATGCGATTGCAGATACCAAAGATTGTGATGGGATGGTGCTGAACTTTGCTCTCAACTATGGTTCACGGGCCGAAATCGTGACCGGGGTGCAAAAAATTGCCCAGCAAGTGCAAGATGGTCAATTGGCGGTTGGTGATATCGATGATGCAACCATCGACGCAGCACTGATGACGGCACCACTTGCGCCATACAATGATCCAGATTTGCTGATTCGCACGAGTGGTGAAGAACGCATTTCAAATTTCTTAATGTGGCAGATTGCCTACAGTGAACTGGTCTTTACTGATGTGAAGTGGCCGGATTTCACAGCGGCGACCCTTCAAGCCTGTATCGCGGATTTTCAGAGCCGTGATCGGCGCTTTGGTGGGTTGTCGGATCATAAATAAAAGGGAGTTTTTGGTATGAGACAACGAGTCATTACGGCTGTCGTTGCGTTAATTTTATTTATCCCAGTCATTTTTGTGGGCGGGGTAACCTTAGATATTGTGGCCATGCTGTTAGGGGCCGTTGCGATGAGCGAGTTACTCGTGATGCGTAAAAAATTATTGATTTCATTTGAAGCAATCGTAAGCATGCTTGCAGTTATGATTCAAATTGCACCGAATAACTGGTTCAATGGCTTACCAGACCAATTAAACAAGGAGTACGTGGTTTACTTCTTAGTTATCTTGCTACTGTTACACACTGTGTGGTCACGGAATCGCTTTTCATTTGATGATGCCGGAATGTTGACGTTAGGCGTCCTGTACATTGGGATGGGTTTCAACTACTTCACGGCTGCGCGGGGTGTCAGTGTCTACATGCTACTCTTCCTGATGTTCATTGTCTGGCTAACAGATAGTGGGGCTTACATGGTCGGTCGCAAACTGGGTCGGCATAAAGTCACACCGATCAGCCCCAATAAAACATGGGAAGGTTGTATTGGGGGTAGCGTGATTGGTGTGATCGTTGCCAGTGCCTTTGCAATTGGGTTTCACGTCGGCTATGCTAGCGTCATCAGTATGGTACTGATTACTTTAGTCTTATCAGTAGTTGGCCAGTTTGGCGATTTAGTAGAATCCGCGTTGAAGCGTTACTATGGTGTTAAGGATTCTGGTAAGATCTTGCCGGGACATGGCGGTATCCTAGATCGATTTGATAGTATGTTATTAGTTTTTCCAATTGCACATTTATTCGGCCTCTTTTAAGCTGAGTACCCGAAACGCGGGAGAAAGGAGCGCTTAATTGATCGTTACAATTATTACGTTCATTATCGTTTTCGGAATCTTGGTCATCGTCCATGAATTTGGGCACTTTTACTTTGCCAAAAAGGCTGGGATTCTAGTGCGTGAATTTTCTGTCGGGATGGGGCCCAAGGCGGTCGCGTTTCGTCGTAATGCAACAACTTATACGTTACGGTTTCTGCCAATCGGTGGTTACGTACGGATGGCCGGTGTGGCCGATGATGAAGATGAAGAACTCAAGCCCGGAACGCCAGTTAGTTTGCAAATTGGTCCGGATGGGATTGTTCATTCAATCAATGCTAGTAAGAAGACAACGTTGTTCAATGGAATTCCACTGTCAGTGACGGCGACTGATCTCGAAAAAGAACTCTGGATCGAAGGTTATGAGAACGGGGACGAAAGTGAAGTTAAACACTACGCCGTCGATCATGACGCTACGATCGTTGAAAGCGATGGTACCGGAGTTCAAATTGCACCGGTCGACGTCCAATTTCAATCGGCCAAGTTATGGCAACGAATGTTGACGAATTTTGCCGGACCGATGAATAACTTCATTTTGGCCATCATTACATTTGCAATTCTTGCCTTTATGCAGGGTGGTGTTACGAGTACAACGACCCACGTAGCGGCGACGACAGCAGACTCAGTTGCCCGTACGGCCGGTATTCAAAAGGGCGATCAAATCGTGGCGGTTAACGGTAAAAAAATGACGAGTGCCCAATCGATTTCGCTGTTGATTCAAGACAGCCCGAAGCAACGGTTGACTTTGACCATCAACCGGGCCGGTCAGACTAAAAAAATTGCGGTTACCCCTGCTGCCAAGACGGTCTCTGGTAATCGAATCGGTCAAATCGGGGTCCAATGGGCGACTAAGACCGACACGAGTCTGGGGGCCAAGTTAGCATACGGCTTTACTGGTTCGTGGGGAATTACCAAACAGATTTTTCAAGTGCTTGGTCGGATGGTCACTCACGGGTTCAGTTTGAACGATTTAGGTGGGCCGGTGGCAATCTTTGCCACGACCTCGCAAGCCGCTAAGTCCGGGGTGCGCACGGTGATCTATTTGCTCGCCGTGCTGTCGATCAACCTTGGAATTGTTAATTTATTACCGATTCCAGCACTTGATGGTGGTAAACTATTATTAAACATTGTTGAAGGCATTCGGGGTAAACCACTACGGGTGGAAACGGAAAGTGTCATTACCTTGATTGGTTTTGGCCTCCTGATGTTATTAATGATTCTAGTAACTTGGAATGATATTCAGCGATATTTCTTCTAAGTGATATTTAATTTGGAACAATAAGGAGAAGATTTGTAGATGAAACAGTCGAAATTGTTAATCCCAACACTCAAGGAAGTGCCTAATGATGCCGAAGCCTTGAGTCATCAAATGATGTTACGGGCGGGCTATATCCGACAAATTTCAGCCGGAATGTACGCTTATTTGCCATTGGCTTACCGCGTATTGACGAATATTGAAAAAATCATTCGGCAAGAAATGGAAAAAATTGATGCAGCGGAAATGCTGGTACCAGCAGTCATTCCAGCTGAGTTGTGGAAAGCAACTGGGCGTTATGAGACATACGGTCCAGAACTATTCAAGCTGAAGAACCGCCATGACCGAGAATTTATCCTTGGCCCCACGCACGAAGAAACATTTACGTCAATTGTTCGCGATGAAATCAAATCGTATAAACGGTTGCCATTGACTTTGTATCAAATCCAGGCTAAGTATCGTGATGAAGATCGGCCACGTTATGGATTACTTCGTGGGCGTGAGTTCATCATGAAGGATGCCTATTCATTTCACGCGGATGAGGCCTCATTAGATGACACGTTCCAAGATATGGCGCAAGCTTATCAGAATATTTTTGAGCGGGTCGGTTTGAAGTTTCGTTCAATCATCGGTGATGGTGGGGCGATGGGTGGAAAGGATTCCCGTGAATATTCGGCCATCGCACCGGTTGGTGAAGATACAATTGTTTATTCGGATGCGAGTGATTATGCGGCTAATCTTGAAATGGCTCGGAGTTTATACGTCCCAAAGAAGTCACATGCTTCGTTAAAGGATATGGAAAAGATCGATACTCCCGAAGTGGGCACGATCGACGAACTGGCTGAGTTTTTAAAAGTTGGTGCTGACCAACTGGTTAAGAGTATTCTGTTTATTGCAGACGATCAGCCAGTAATGGCACTGGTTCGTGGCGATCATGAAGTCAACGATGTTAAGTTGAAGAATTACCTTGGTGCGGATTTCTTGGAAATGGCTACGCCAGAACAAGCCCAACAATATTTGGGCGCTAGCTTTGGTTCACTCGGCCCAGTTAACGTTCATGATGACGTTAAAATTGTCGCTGACCAGTATGTGAAGGACATGGTCAACATTACGGTCGGGGCTAACGAAGACGGTCATCACTTCACGAACGTCAACCCTGAACGTGATTTCCACGCGGAAGCTTACGTTGACATTCGCTTTGTTCAGGAAGGTGAGTTATCACCAGATGGTGCGGGCGTCTTGAAGTTCACCAAGGGTATCGAAATTGGACATATTTTCAAACTTGGCACCCGTTATTCTAAAGACTTGCACGCAGAAGTCTTGGATGCCAATGGACGTAATATTCCGGTAATTATGGGCTGCTATGGGATTGGTGTCTCACGGTTGTTGTCTGCCATCGCTGAACAACGCGCTGATGAAAATGGGTTGATTTGGCCAAAAGCAATTGCACCATTTGATGTGCACGTGATTCCGGTTAACCCGAAGAAAGCGGACCAGGTTGAGGTTGCCGACCAAGTTGAAGCACAATTAGAAGCCGCTGGGTACAACGTTTTGTATGATGATCGGAAGGAACGTCCTGGTGTGAAGTTTGCTGATTCCGACTTAATGGGCATTCCTGCTCGGATTACCATTGGGAAAAAGGCCAGCGAAGGAATCGTCGAGATTAAGCTTCGCCAGACTGGTGAGACTTTGGAAGTTAAACAGGAAGAAATCGCCAACAACTTGGCCGTTCTGCTCAAGAATATCGATTAAAATGCTGCAAAACTAAGTTAATAAAAATATGGCAACTACCCGTTGATAGTCGCCAACAACAATCACCTGGTTGGATTCTGTTGACTGGGTGATTTTTGTTTGCCGATTAATCACGTGGCTCAACGGTCAGACTGTGATAAAATAGTAACGTTTCAAGTGAACGATTTGTGCGTTCGCTGAAGATTATTTCAGATGCCGTTAATCACCGAGGCATCACGCTGTCGGTTAAGCAAACTGACAAAGTAGTGCCAACTGTGGACCGCGGCCCTGAGCACTTAATTGAGGTTCTAGTTAATATTAAAAGTCTTGCTTGGCGATGGGTTAGTTGTTAGCGACTAAGTCATCGTTGAAACGGGATTCTGTTTCTAGCGGGTCACGGTTAGCAGCTTTTGATTTTAAGATTGGATTTGCTTTAATATATATGCAAGCGCAAATTAACAAGTACGGTGCGTGTCTTACTAACTGATTGTAATCAACAAAAGGAGGACCACTGGTGAGTTTAAACCAACAAGAAATGTTCGAGAAGTTACTCGAACAAATTGAAATGCCAACGGGTCCTGAATTTACAGAAGCAGCGATCGATAAATTGACCGTTCATCAAGCTTCCAAGGTTTGGGAATTTCATTTGCATTTCCAACATGTTTTACCTTATACACAATTTATGACTTTTCAAAACAAACTCCAAATCGCCTTTAAAGAAATTGCACGCGTGACCTTTACGATCGTGACTGATGATACCGAGGTCAATGGTCGTGAACTAGCTGAATACTGGGAATGGATCGTTCAGCACAGTGGGATCAAGTCGCCCCTGGTCCAATCATTGTGTAACAGCAACGTGCCGACTTATGAAGATGGTCGGGTCATTTTGTTGGCTGAAAATGAAGTTATTCAAAATTTTCTAACTAACCAAGCATTAGGGCCGATTGAGAGTACCTATCATCGCTTGGGCTTCCCGAAGTTCTCCGTCCACACGATGATTGATGAGAGTGCTTCACAGGCGAAGATCAAGGAATTTCATGAACAAAAAGCGAAGTCTGATCAAGCATTGGCCCAAAAAGCGGAAGCGGCTATCAAAAAAGCTAATGAGAAACGGCAAAAGCAGGCGGATGCACCAGCACCAATTGATGGTCCTGTCCAATTAGGCAAGCAGATCAACCCGCAAGAGCCGGCTAAGCAGATGGTCCAAATTACTGAAGAAGAACGGTCGGTCGTCGTGGAAGGCTATGTCTTCGATATGGAAGTGCGGACGTTGCGTTCCCAACGGCAGTTATTGATTCTAAAGGTGACCGACTATAGTTCGTCAATGGTCGTCAAGAAGTTCTCACGGAATGCTGATGACGAAGCACAATTCGCGGCACTGAAGCCTGGAATGTGGGTACGTGTACGTGGTTCCGTTCAGGAAGATAGTTTTATGCGCGATTTAACGATCAATGCGTATGATATTAACGAAACGTCGCATGCCAGTCGGCAAGACACGGCGCCGGCAGATGAGAAGCGGGTTGAATTGCACTTGCATTCTAATATGAGTCAGATGGATGCAACCAACAGTGTCAGTGATTATGTCAAACAAGCTGCTAAATGGGGCCATCCGGCGATTGCGATTACGGATCATTCGGGGGCGCAGGCGTTCCCAGAAGCGTTTGCGGCTGGTGAAAAAAATAACATCAAAATTTTATACGGTGTCGAAGCCAACATGGTTGATGACGGGGTGCCGATTGCTTATAATGACGCCCACGTTGATTTGAAAGAGTCCACCTATGTTATTTTTGATACTGAAACAACGGGGTTGTCCGCCATTTATGACCGGGTCATCGAATTGTCAGCGGTTAAGATGGTCAAGGGGAACGTCGTTGATCAGTTTGAGGAATTTATTGACCCTGGTTTTCACTTGTCGGAAACAACCACTAATTTGACGAGTATCACCGATGATATGGTGCGGGGCTCTAAATCGGAAGAAGAAGTGTTTAAACTTTTCCGCGAATTTTATGGTGATGCAATCGTGGTCGGTCATAACGTCACCTTTGATATTGGCTTTATGAATACGGGCTATGCCCGGCATCACATGGGGCCGATTACAAATCCAATTATTGATACGTTGACGCTGGCGCGGTGGCTGTATCCGAATTTACGCGGGTACCGCTTAAACACCCTAGCCAAAAAATTCAACGTTAATTTGGAGCACCATCACCGCGCCATCTATGATGCTGAGACGACTGGTCATTTGAACCACCTGTTTTTGAAAGATGCGGAGGACCGTTATCAGGTTCAATTCCACGATCAGCTGAATGATCATATGAATGAAAATGCGGCTTACCGCCATGCCCGGCCATTTCATGCGACATTGTATGCGCAAACCCAAGCGGGGTTGAAAAATCTCTTCCGAATTATTTCCTTGTCGAATGTTGAGTACTATTACCGCGTGCCCCGTGTACCCCGCAGTGTTTTAAACAAATATCGGGATGGCATCCTGGTCGGTTCAGCTTGTTCTAGTGGTGAAGTCTTTACTGCAATGATGCAAAAGGGGAAGGAAGAGGCCCGACAAAAGGCCGGCTACTATGACTTCCTGGAAGTACAACCGAAACCGGCATATTCGGCGCTGATCGAGAGTGGTTTGATTGCTGATACGGATCATTTGGAAGAAATTATCAGCAACATGGTGGAATTAGGCCATGAGATGAATATCCCGGTTGCTGCTACGGGGGATGTGCATTATCTGAATCCTAAGGATAAGATTTATCGTAAGATTTTGATTCATTCACAGCCCGGTAACCCGTTAAATCGGACTGAACGGCCAGACGTGCATTTTCGCTCAACGGATGAGATGCTTAAAGATTTCGATTTCTTAGGTACGGAGACGGCACACGAGGTCGTGGTTGACACGCCCCGCGCGCTTGCTGACCAATTTGAAATCGTGCGACCAGTCAAGGATAAGTTGTATACTCCGCGGATGAAGGGTGCCGAAGCGGAAATCGAAAAACTGACGATGGATCGTGCCCATGCGTGGTACGGTAATCCGTTGCCAGAAATCGTCCAAAAACGAGTGGATAAAGAACTCAAGAGTATCATCGGTAACGGGTTCTCGGTCATTTACTTAATTGCCCAACGCCTAGTATTTAAGAGTAATAAAGATGGTTACTTGGTTGGGTCTCGGGGGTCAGTCGGTTCGAGTATCGTAGCGACGCTGTCTGGGATTACTGAAGTGAACCCGATGCCACCGCATTATCGGTGTCCAAATTGTCAGTACTCGCACTTTTATACGAATAACGAGTATGGATCGGGCTATGATTTACCACCTAAGGATTGCCCTGAATGTGGGACTGACATGGTGCGTGATGGGCAAAACATTCCCTTCGAAACGTTCTTAGGATTTTATGGGAACAAGGTGCCGGATATTGATTTGAACTTCTCTGGGGACTACCAACCCATTGCCCATAATTACACCAAAGTTTTGTTCGGTGAGAAAAATGTGTACCGAGCCGGGACAATTGGAACGGTCGCTGATAAGACTGGTTATGGTTATGTCAAGGCGTATGAACGGGATACGAATCAAACACTTCGTTCGGCGGAAGTTGACCGATTAGCAAAGGGAACGACTGGCGTCAAACGGACGACTGGGCAACATCCGGCCGGTATTATCGTTGTGCCGGATTACATGGATATTTATGATTTCACGCCCGTCCAGTATCCGGCTGATGATCAGAGTGCGGCCTGGCAAACGACCCACTTTGATTTCCATTCGATTCATGATAATATTTTGAAAATTGATATTCTGGGACATGATGATCCGACGATGATTCGGATGTTACAAGATTTGTCGGGTGTCCAACCTGAGAGTATTCCACCAGTTGATCCGCACGTCATGAAGATTTTCTCCAGTCCTGAAGTTTTAGGAGTCACAGAAGACCAGATTTTCTCGAAAACGGGGACGCTGGGAATTCCAGAATTTGGGACGCGGTTTGTCCGTGGGATGCTCGAAGAGACTCACCCATCCACGTTTAACGAATTACTTCAGATTTCAGGACTTTCACACGGGACTGACGTGTGGTTAGGAAATGCTGAAGAATTGATCAAGGATGGCACGGTTACGCTGGCCGAAGTTATTGGTTGTCGTGATAACATCATGACCGACTTGATTCACTACGGCATGGAATCTGATATGTCTTTCCAAATTATGGAACACGTGCGGAAGGGTCGGGGGATCCCGGATGAATGGCAACAAGCAATGAAGGATGCCAACGTTCCCGACTGGTACATTGAATCTTGTCTAAAGATCAAGTATATGTTCCCGCGGGCCCATGCGGCAGCCTATATCTTAATGGCGTTGCGGGTGGCTTACTTTAAAGTGTACTTCCCGTTGATTTATTACACGGCTTATTTCTCAGTCCGTGCTGACGACTTTGACCTGGTTGCGATGGCCCATGGTAAAGATGCTGTCAAAGCGTCAATGAAGGCGATCACTGACAAAGGGATGGATGCTAGCGCCAAGGAGAAAAACTTACTGACCGTTTTAGAGTTAGCCAACGAAATGTTGGAGCGGGGCTTTAAATTCTCCATGGTCGACCTTGACAAATCTGATGCTTCGGATTGGCTGATCGATGGTGATACGTTGATTGCGCCGTTCCGAGCAGTTCCGGGGTTAGGGTTGAACGTTGCCAAGCAAATCGTTGCTGCCCGAGCGGACAAGCCGTTCCTGTCGAAGGAAGACCTGTCTAAGCGTGGAAAAGTGTCGAAGAGTTTGATCGACTTTATGACTGAAAATGGTGTGTTAAGTGATTTGCCAGATGAAAACCAACTCTCGTTGTTCTAGAAAACACGACAATTGTTAAAGTTTGATGAATTTTTGCGGTGGTTGATGCATTTAACAGCACTCAGACAGATTTATCTGATTTAGGGCCTGTAATGTTGATACACCGGCAATTGTCAGGCTGTTGAAGCGGAAGTTTACTGTGACTTGAAAGCTAACGGCTAAATGCTATAAATGGCGTAAACTTGCGGTTTCAACATAATTGTGCTAATATATGGGTTGTAATTTAAAACTCGTTAACGAGTGAGCAGCGATGCTCACTCTTTTTATTGGACTAATCTGAATAGGAGGCGCAGCCTTGAGTAGTAATGTTGTTGAAACCATTCAGCCAGTGGCCGCAGCCATTGTCAGTGCTCACCAGTTTGAACTCGTGGATCTTGAATTTGTTCGCGAGGGTCAAAGCTGGTATTTGCGATTATACATTGACAAACCGGGCGGCATTAATATTGAAGAATGTGCAATGGTTAGTGATGAACTTAGTGAAAAGCTAGATGCGATGGAGCCTGATCCCATTCCCCAAGCTTACTTTTTGGAAGTTTCTTCTCCTGGTGCGGAACGCCCATTGAAGAAGGAAGCAGATTTTCAAAATGCTATTGGTAAGTACGTGCACGTTGGCTTATACCAGAAGTTGGATGGTAAGAAAATTTTTGAAGGTGATTTGACGGCGGTGACGCCGACCACTTTGACCATCGATTACTTGGATAAGACACGTCACAAGACGGTGACGATCAACCGAGAACAAATCTCACAAGCCCGCTTAGCGGTAAAGTTCTAAATAAGTAAAGGAGTCTACACATGAGCAAGGAATTATTAGGGGCCTTAGACACCCTCGAATCAGAAAAGGGCATTAAAAAAGAAGTTGTCATCGAAGCCTTAGAAGCGGCACTCGTTTCAGCCTATAAGCGTAATTACGGCCAGGCTCAAAACGTTGAAGTTGACTTTGACCAAATTAAGGGTAATATTCACGTTTATGCCGTTAAAGAAGTGGTTGAAGACGTCTTTGATTCACGTTTAGAAGTTAGTTTGCAAGATGCATTGGCTATCAACCGAGCCTACGAAATCGGTGATGATATTCGATTTGAAGTAACACCGAAGAACTTCGGCCGAATTGCAGCGCAGACGGCTAAGCAGGTCATCATGCAACGAGTTCGTGAAGCAGAACGTGGCATTATTTATGACGAATACAGCCAGTATGAAAATGAAATCGTCACTGGTGAAGTTGAGCGCCAAGATAACCGATTTGTCTACGTTAGTTTGGGCAAAGTAGAAGCGGTCATGGGTCGTTCTGATCAGTTACCTGGTGAAGTTTATCGGATTCATGACAAAATTAAGGTTTACGTCTCGAAAGTTGAAAACGCAACGAAGGGCCCCCAAGTATTCGTTTCGCGGACTGCACCAGATTTGTTGAAACGTTTGTTTGAACAAGAAGTTCCTGAAATTTTCGATGGCATCGTTGAAATCGTTTCGATTGCACGTGAAGCCGGTGATCGGGCGAAAGTTGCTGTTCGTTCAAACAATCCTAACGTTGATCCAGTCGGTACCTGCGTCGGTCCCAAGGGACAACGGGTTCAAACGATCGTCAATGAATTACACGGCGAAAATATGGACATCGTGGAATGGACGGATGATCAAGCCGTATTTATCGCGAATGCATTGAACCCAGCGGAAGTTTTGGATGTTATTTTTGATCCTGAAAATGAGCGGGGTTGTACCGTGGTTGTTCCAGATTATCAATTATCATTGGCAATCGGTAAGCGTGGTCAAAATGCTCGTTTAGCTGCTAAATTGACCGGGTTCAAGATCGATATTAAATCGGAAACCGAAGCTTCTGATATAATGGATGCAAACCCTGATGATGTTGCAGCTGCCGAAACGGAAACGACTGAAGCAGCAGCTGACGCGGCAGTGCAGTCCGATGCCGGCGAAGATGAGGAACCAGCAACGTCCGACGCAGCCGTGGCGACGCCTGCCTCAGAAACCGCTGTGGATGAATCAGCAAGTGACGCTGAATAAGTTCGTCACTAAGTGAGTGAAGTAACTAAAGGAGGTCTGGGATTATGAAAAAAAGAAAAGTGCCGTTACGAAAGGACATTGTGACGGGTGAAATGCATCCCAAAAAAGACTTAGTCCGGGTCGTTAAGAATAAGCAGGATGAAGTGTCCGTTGATCCGACTGGTAAAAAGCCGGGACGCGGCGCCTACATTGCCTTAGACGTACAAGTTGCACAACGTGCCAAGCAAGAAAAGACTTTTGATAAGGCGTTTGGTATCAAAGTGGGTGCAGACTTTTACGATGAGTTAGTGGCTTATGTTGATCATCAACAAGCCCGAAAGGAACTCTTCGGAAATGACGCCTAAGCAAGCTTGTTTAAACCTACTGGGCCTTTCACGGCGTGCCAGCAAGCAAATTGCAGGCGAAGGGCTAGCCCTGGCTGCAATTCGTAATCAGACGGCTAAACTGGTCTTTATTGCCAGCGATGCCGGTCCCACGACTGCCAAAAAGTTTCATGATAAGGCCCAATCTTATGATGTTCCAGTGATCGATACCTTTACTAAAGCAGAATTAAATACGGCTACTGGTAATAAGCGCACTGTTTATGCAATTACCGATGCCGGATTTGCCAAGAAAATGGTGGCGATCATGACACAGTAAAGGAGGGTGAAGATATGGGGAAAAAGCGAATTTATGAGTTAGCGAAGGAGCTCAACGTCCCAAGTAAACAGCTGATTGCGCAAGCACAGCAGTTGGGATTCTCCGTCAAAAATCATATGTCGACACTCGGTGACAGTGAGGCGCGCCAGTTACAAGGCACGACCACAGTTACCCATCCTAAATCTCAACCGGCTCCAGCTAAAACGAGTCGGGCTACGCAAGCCGTAGCAAAAAATGTGACACGAACTGCTAATCAGCAGCAATCCAACTCGCGTCATCAACAGAGTGGTGATTCTTTGAATAATAATCGTAATAATAACCAAAATAATAGTCAAAGTCGTAATAGTAACGGTAATCGAAGCAATAACGGCGGTAACCGTACTAACAGTAATAACGGCAATCGTTCGGCCAATGCTTCACGGAGCAACAGTGCTCGTAATAACGGTGGGAGCAATACGAACCGGTCTAACAACAATAATAATAACCGGTCTAATAATAACAATCGCTCAAATACGAGTAACAACCGCACCAACAATACTGGTAATCGAAGCAATAATGGTGGTCAGAACCGGAACAACAACCGGACTACGACGAACAACAATAATAACAACAGTAACCGGAGCAATGGGTCGAATAATAGTTCGCGTAATGGCAGCGGCCGCTTTGGTGGTAGTTTGAATAGCAACAATAACGGTGGTGGTCGTTATCGTGGCGGTAACAACAATAACCGTCGGCGTAACAACCGGAACAATAAGAGCCGGAACAATAAGAATCAACGGATCCGCCAGGTCAATAATAAGCCAGTGCCAGTTCGTAAGGACAAGCCGTTGCCAGAAACACTGGTTTACACGGTCGGCATGAATGCCCAGGATTTGGGTAAATTATTGCACCGTGAGCCTGCTGAAATTATCAAGAAGTTATTCATGTTAGGTGTTGCAGTTAACCAAAATCAGTCCTTGGATAAAGATACGATTGAAATCTTAGCCACTGATTACGGGATCAATGCGCAAGAAAAGGTCCAAGTTGATGTGACCGATTTGGACAAGTTCTTTGATGATGAAGTTAATAATACCGACAATTTGGCGCCACGGGCACCGGTTGTTACGGTCATGGGACACGTTGACCATGGGAAGACGACCCTATTGGACCAATTGCGGCATACTCACGTTACAGAGGGCGAAGCCGGTGGGATCACTCAGGCTATTGGGGCTTACCAAGTTAAGCATGATGGTAAGGTTATTACATTCCTGGATACGCCAGGACACGCGGCCTTTACTGAAATGCGGGCGCGTGGTGCTGACATCACTGACATCACAGTGTTAGTAGTTGCTGCTGATGATGGGGTCATGCCACAAACAATCGAAGCCATCAACCATGCTAAGGCTGCTAAAGTACCAATCATCGTTGCCGTTAACAAGATTGATAAGCCGGGTGCCAACCCTAACCACGTGATGGAACAATTGACTGAATATGGTCTGATTCCTGAAGATTGGGGTGGCGATACAATCTTTGTTCAGATTTCAGCGAAGTTCGGTAAGAACCTAGATGAATTGTTGGATATGATTTTACTTCAGTCAGAAGTGCTTGAATTAACGGCCAACCCTAAGCAAAATGCTGCGGGATCTGTATTGGAAGCTAGTCTTGACCGTGGAAAAGGTTCTACCGCAACGTTACTTGTTCAACAAGGGACCATGCATGTTGGTGATCCAATTGTTGTGGGGAATACTTACGGAAAAGTCCGGACGATGACCAATGACCATGGTAAGCGGATCAAGGAAGCCGTGCCATCGACGCCAATTGAAATCACTGGTTTGAATGATGTGCCGGATGCTGGTGATCGCTTCGTGGTCTTTGATGATGAAAAGACGGCCCGTGATGCTGGTGAACAACGTGCTAAGCAGGCATTGATGGAAGAACGGAAGCAAACTGCTCACGTCACCTTGGATAACTTGTTTGATTCAATGAAACAAGGTGAACTTAAGGAAGTTGACGTGATTATTAAGGCTGATGTTCAAGGTTCTGTTGAAGCTTTAGCTGGTAGTTTACGTAAAATCGACGTTGAAGGTGTGCGGGTCAATATCATCCATACAGCGGTTGGGGCGATCAACGAAAGTGACGTGGCCTTGGCGGAAGCAAGTAACGCGATTATTATCGGGTTCAATGTGCGGCCAACACCACAAGCCAAAGCCCAAGCCGATACTGACGATGTTGATATTCGCTTGCATCAAGTTATCTACAACGCGATCGATGAAATCGAGAGCGCGATGAAGGGAATGCTCGAACCAACTTATAAAGAAGAAATCACTGGTCAAGCCGAAATCCGTGAAATCTATAAGGTTTCTAAGATCGGTACGATTGGTGGTGGGATGGTCACTGATGGTGTCATCCACCGGGATTCTGGTGTGCGGGTCATTCGTGATGGTGTCGTTATTTATGATGGCAAGTTAGCTAGCTTACGGCGTTTCAAGGACGACGTTAAGGAAGTTAAACAAGGCTTTGAACTTGGGCTTCGAATCGAAGATTACAACGATATTAAAGTCAACGATGTCATTGAAGCTTACGTGATGAAGGAAGTTCCAGTTGAATAACCTTTAAAAGGGGGATTAGCAGATGGCACAACATTATCGTGTTGGTCGTTTGGAACAGGAAATCGAACGCGAAGTTAATGATATTTTGTTAAAACGGGTTCGTGATCCACGGGTTGCGGGTGTAACCATTACCGGTGTAACGGTAACTGGCGACCTTCAACAAGCGACCATCTACTACAGTATTTTGTCAGATAAGGCATCCGATGGTGAAAAGACGGCGGCTGGATTGACTAAGGCGACGGGATTAATTCGTAGTGAATTAGGCTCACGACTTAGCATCTATAAAACCCCGGAATTAACTTTTGAGCGCGACAACTCGGTTCAATACGGTAGCCGGATTGATGAATTAATTAATAACTTAAAGCGTCAAGATTAGGCGCTGGAAAAATAGTCGTTGTGAATCCAGATGGATTGACAGCGACTATTTTTGTGTTCAAATTGAATGGAGCCGTCCGCTGCCAATCACTGAGGTTCAACGGTTTAGATGGTGCTGATTGCAGGCCACACTAGTCAGCCACACGCTGCTTGAACGTTGTCGGTAGACTGACTAATCAAGGTAGCATGCTCGCGACCGTCGCAAACAATTGGTTTAATGAGTAGTCGTACTGAAGACGATTTTTGTAAATAGTAGTAGGATGAGGCGAATTACGCATCGTGGCGCTTTTACAAGCGAAAATGATTTCTTAATTGCAAAATTAAAATTAAATTAGGGTTGACGAATCAAAATGAGAATGTTTTAATATAAACAATCAATGAAACGGAAAGGATAGATGATTATGACGACGTTAGCATTCAACGCAACTTATTATTATGGCTTTGCTTATTTTAGGTAGCGCCCGTGTTGGAACCTTAGATACGGACGGCACCTACGTTCGTGTCTAAGCGGAGTCAATTCATCTTGGCCAGCTAGACACCGTGAGTCTAGCTGGAATAATATCATCAATTAGGATTAAATTTTGATGATCCGGCTAGATTTTCACAATCTAGCCGGCTTTTTTTATTTCCACGAAGGAGTTGTTATTCATGCGTCAGCACCAATTATCAATCAGTCTTTACTTAAACTACTTTATTCATGGTATTGGCTTAATTATTTTAACGAAAAACATGCAAGCGTTAAGTCAACACTGGCAGACCCCGTTAGCGACGGTTTCCTATGTCATTTCTGGTATTGGCATTGGTCGCTTACTAGCCTACTTTATTCTGGGAAATTTATCAGACCGTTTTGGCCGTAAAGTCTTCGTCAATCTTGGTATGGCTTGCTACTTCACGTTCTTTGTGGGGATGGCATTGGTCACTAATATTCAGCTGGCATACGGTTTGGCGATTTTGGCCGGTATTGCGAACTCCGCGTTGGATGCGGGAACCTACACGACGTTTATTGAAATGGGTGGGCGGCAAGGCTCAGCCAATGTCTTGTTAAAGGCCTTCATGTCTGCCGGTGAATTCTTATTACCACTGCTCGTTGCCAACTTTGAAGCACAACGAATCTGGTATGGCTGGTCATTTATCCTGGCCGCGGCAATCCTAGTGGTCAACAGTATCCTGTTGAATCGGCAGCAGTTTCCACTAAAAAATCAAGCTGCTCAAGCCGGAACGGGCGTATCCCAGCAACCACTTAAGAACCGGCGCTGGTTGGCGACAGTTGGTTTAGCTGGTTATGGGTATACTTCGATGGCACTTATGATCCTCTACACGCAGTGGGTCAGCTTGTTTGCCACTACGACGTTGCATTTTTCGTCAGTGTTAGCGCACTGGTTGCTTTCACTTTACAGCATTGGGTCAATCACCGGCGTTATTGTGATTTTCTGGTTGTTACGTCGTGGGGTGGCAGAAACCAAATTGTTGTTGGCAATGAATGGCGGCTCGCTGTTGGCGTTAGCGGTTATCTGTTATAGTCCAGCGGCTGGGCTGTCCATGCTGGCGGCTTTCGGGTTTGGGTTTACTGCTGCGGGTGGCGTGATGCAGGTCGGCCTAGCTGTATGGGCGCTACATGTCCCAACCACACTTAGTCAAGAACGCCAACGTATCAATCATATTGACCAGCAAATCGTCCGATTACTCAATCAACGTTTTGAGACGGTTACAGCCATCGGGGAGTTGAAGCAACAACAGCAACTTCCGGTATTAGACCAGCAACGTGAACAACGGGTGTTACAACAAGTTGCGGTGAAGAGTACCCAGACCGCGCATACCCCTTATTTACAAGCTATTTATCAAGCAATTATGCATAACTCACGCGCATATCAGACGGATTTACACACGAATTTACACAAGGAGGATATTGATCATGATTAATTACGTTACGGCAGGCGAATCGCACGGGCCTCAATTGACAGGGGTGCTGACCGGTATTCCGGCTGGCTTACAGCTAGACATTGATGCCATTAATACAGGCCTCGCAGCCCGGCAAGGTGGGTTTGGCCGCGGCAATCGCCAGCAGATCGAACATGACACCGTCCAAATCACTGGTGGCGTGCGGCACGGTGTTACGCTAGGTTCCCCGATTGCATTAACGATTATGAATCGCGATCACGCGCACTGGGCAGCAATCATGGATCCGGTAAGTCCAGCTACGGCAACCAATACGTTGCGGCAAGTCACTCGTCCACGTCCGGGGCATGCTGACTTAGTAGGCGGAATGAAGTATGGTCATCGCGATCTACGAAACGTGCTAGAACGTTCCTCAGCTCGTGAGACAGCCATGCGAGTGGCTATCGGTCAGATTTGTAAGCAATTATTGGCGCAGCTAGATATTCACCTAGTTGGCTACGTTCAACAAATTGGCCCTAAGCAAGTGACGGCCGATTTAACACTATCCGTTGATCAATTACAAGCCCAAATCGCGCAAAATGATTTGCGATTACCAGATGCGGCCTTGGTTCCCGAAATCCATGAGCTGATCACAGCAACGAAGAAGGCCGGGGATACCTTGGGTGGTGTTATCCGGGTCGTTGCCGAAAATGTGCCGGCTGGTTTGGGCAGTTACACGAACTGGGATACCAAATTAGATGGACAGTTAGCTGCAGCAGTGATGGGAGTCAACGCCATGAAAGGTGTTGAAATTGGTGATGGATTTGCGGCTGCCAGCCATTATGGTAGCCAAGTGATGGATGAGATTAGTTGGGATGAACACGCCGGCTGGTCACGGTTGACCAATCATTTGGGCGGCTTTGAAGGTGGCATGACTAACGGAATGCCGATTGTTGTTAAGGCCGCCATGAAGCCGATTCCAACACTTTACAAACCATTACAAAGTGTGGATATCGCGACCAAAGTCAGCCAAAAGGCGAGCGTAGAGCGTTCAGACACGACGGCCATCGTCCCCGCCTCGATTGTGGTTGAAAGTGTGGTAGCGATTGAATTAACGCGAGCATTGATGGCAACGTTTGACGGGAGTAACTTAGCTCGCTTCCAGCAAACAGTGACGGCATACCGCGAAGAACTCCGGCAATATTAGGAGGGCCTATGCAGATTCATACTTTAGGCCCGACCGCCACGGATAGTTACGCGGCCGCGCAAGTTTATAATCATCGCAACTGGCAGGACCAAGCGGTGATTGTCGAACACCCGAGCTTTGAAACCATTTTAACTGATTTAACGGCCTATTCTGGTGACCAACTGGTGATACCAGCTGCTTTCAAATCAGACACACTGAATGCCAGTTGGGGGGATATACATTACGCATTATTGTCCCAATTAACGTTGACCAGTTGTTTTATGACCCAGCTCGATCCACTCGTCGTGCTCCAACGAGTAAATGCCGATAATCAAATTGGTTACACGCATGCAGCGACCGCCCAATTGTTGACGAGGGTCGTGCATCAGGTCGTGGTGCAAACAGTCGCCAGTAAGTATTTAGCGTATCAGGCTTATCAACGTAATCAGGCGGCCTACGTGCTAACTAATGAGAAAAACGTGACACTGACGACTCATGAACGTGAACTTGCACGTTTGACACCTTCGATGGTGTGGTGCGTCTATCAAATAAATTAGGTGATGATGATTAATGATAAAAAAACTAAGTATTCAACCAGCTAGTGGGTTACAAGGTGACTTAAGTGTACCAGGCGATAAAAGTGTCTCACATCGAGGCTTGATTTTAGGGGCAATTAGTCAAGGGACGACGACCTTGCACCACTTTTTGCCAGCCGCCGATTGCTTATCGACTTTAACGGCGCTGCAAAAGTTAGGGGTGCCAATCAAGCGTGTCGATACGACCGTTACGATCAGTGGCCGCGGCTTACGTGGGCTGACCCAACCACAACAACCATTAGACATGGGGAATGCGGGGACGGCCACTCGCTTATTAACTGGGTTGTTAGCCGGTCAACCGTTTGAGACGACCTTGGTCGGCGATACGTCCCTTAGTCAACGGCCGATGGAGCGAGTGCGTCAACCATTACAAGCCATGGGGGCGCAGGTACAATTAACAGCCGGGCACTTACCGATGACGATCACTGGTCGGACTTTACATGGTAGTCGTACCGAGATGCAGGTCGCTAGTGCACAAGTTAAGAGCGCCTTGATTTTAGCAGCCCTGCAAGCCGATCAATCAAGTACGATTATTGAAAAATTACCGACTCGTGACCATACTGAACGGTTGTTGCAACAATTTGGTGGTCAAATTGAAACGGCGCCTGATCAACGAACAATCACGGTCCAACCGCAGCCAGTCTTGGTTGGTCGGTCACTAACGATTCCTGGTGATTTTTCCTCGGCTGCTTTTTTCGTGACAGCCGCGACGATTATTCCAAATTCACATGTCCGGTTAACGAACGTGGGACTGAATCCGACACGAACGGGTTTCTTAAACATTTTGCGCCGGATGGGTGGTCAAGTGACGGTCGATCATGAACACTGGATGGGCGAACCAGTTGGCACGCTTGACGTGCGGTTTGCACAACTGCACCCGGTCCAAGTCACTGCTACTGAAATTCCTGCCGTAATCGATGAATTGCCACTAGTTGCATTGTTGGCTGCGACTGCGAATGGTATTAGCACAATCAGTGGGGCTGCTGAATTACGAGTCAAGGAAACCGATCGCATTGCAACGATTGTGACCGAGCTTCGAAAACTTGGTGTTCAGATCACTTCGCAACCGGATGGCTTCGTGATTGATGGTCGCAAGTCTTGGCGGCAGCCGACCGAGCCATTAGCCAGCCATGGCGATCACCGAATCGGTATGATGATGGCAATTGCAGCGTTGCGATTAGCCGCTCCCGCCGAACTAGAGTCCGCCGAAGCTGTGAACATTTCATACCCGACGTTCTTTGAAGATTTAGCACGTTTAAGCCAGGGGGTGTGAAGATGACAACTGTATTGATCAAAGGTTTGGGGCTAATTGGCAGTTCGTTGGCACTAAGCATTAAGCAGGCCCATCCCACGGTGCACATTATTGGGATTGATCGTGACGATGTCAGCCTGAGTTATGCGCGTCAACAGGGTATGATCGATGCTAGCGGCACTGATTTGGCCGCGGTCGCGAGCGACGCTGATGTGATTATTTTAGCGGGGCCAGTTGATGTGATCGTTGCAGACTTGCACCGACTGGCTATGATGCCACTCAAGGCAGGGGTGCTTGTGACGGATGTCGGGAGTACTAAACAAGTGGTGATGCATGCCGCGCTTGCCATACAACAGCACGGTGTGACTTTCATCGGCGGTCATCCAATGGTGGGTTCACATAAATCGGGTGTGACGGCTGGCCGCGCCAACTTATTCGAGAACGCCTTTTACTTGTTGGTGCCGGGCCGGACTAATCAAGCAGCCGTTCAACGGCTGCAAGCATTGTTACAAGCGACTCACGTCAAATGGTTGACGGTCACTGCAATACAGCATGACCGGATTGTAGGACAGTTAAGTCATTTGCCACATATTGTCGCTGCGGCTTTAGTTGATCAGACTCAGGTGGCTTTGGCAGATTCGGCACTCGGGTTGCGATTAGTGGCTGGTGGGTTTAAAAGTATTACTCGGATTGCCAGTTCGGACCCCACGATGTGGGCGGCCATCCTGATGACTAATGCTGAACTAATAACCAATCAATTGCAGGATTATATTGACCAACTGTTGCGCATCAAGACAGCCATTAGGGTGCATGATCAAGCAACATTGTACGAATTTTTTGCGACAGCTAAGGTGACGCGTGATCACTTGGGACCGGAACAGTTGGGAGGACTACCAAACTTTTATGATTTGTTTTTGAACGTCCCCGACCGTGTTGGCGCTCTCGCGGATGTCACTCAGCGGCTCGCACAGGCTCAGCTGAGCTTAGTCAATATTCATATTTTAGAGATTCGTGAAGAGATTGATGGTGTCTTGCAACTGACATTTAGTGATCTAAAGACGAGAACACAAGCATCGTCGTTGTTAGCTGATGCGGGTTATCAGATTGTAAGGAGGAATTAAGAATGCGAGCAATTTTAATTGGATTTATGGGTAGTGGGAAAACAACGGTCGGTCGGCTTTTGGCGGCCGGGTTAGCAACTAAACATGCTGATTTAGATGATTTGATTGTTCAGCGGGCGGGACGGTCGATTACGACTATTTTTGCGGAGCAAGGAGAGGGGTACTTCCGGCAATTGGAGCATCAGACTTTGCTCCAAGCACTCGAAACACCCGGGATTTTATCGACCGGTGGTGGTACTCCGACCATTGCAATGAATGCAATTAGTCTGAAACAAAGCGCGGTGCCAGTTATCTGGTTGACGGCTAGTGATCAAACCACTATTAACCGTGTTAAAAATGATACTAGCCGACCACTTGTCAATGAATTGGATACAGGGGCACTGATTGCGTTGAAGCAGCGGCGCCAAGCCTTATATGCCGCTGCGGCCGATTTGACAATCGCAACCGATCAACTGACACCCCAGCAGATTGCCCGCCAAATTCAGCAGTGGCTGAATCAGCAACCAGTTGCGCTCCAGGCTTGAAGAACCATGTAACTGTCAACTGTGGTTAGCGTGCCGGTTGTATTTTAAAACGATAACATTGAATAAGCGTACATCAGCCACACTAAGGCCGTTGCACGCTTTTTTGATGGCAGCATATGTTGAAAGTCATCGGCGTAATTAGGGACGGTCCCGCGCGGTATCCCCTTGATAAGGGGACTAATTTGTGCGATTCTTGTTTTTCAGTCGTTTTATTTGACTAATAGGGATTAAGCTCACGGTTTTCTGGATCAATGAGTTAAATACGGCTTTGTCAGGCACATACGTGGTGGACCAGCGTGTCGATTTTGGGTATCTTAGTTGTGGTGCTCAGGGCTTTGAATTCTGTGATAATCCGCTTACATATTTGTGAGGTGTGGTATACTGAAAACCGTCGATTAAGAACGATCGAATCCGTGGCACGGCGATTGGCTGCCACTAGAAACCGAATTTAAATGATTGAAGGCGTTTTTTATGTTGAACGGGATTCTACCATTATATAAACCTCGTGGGATGACGAGCTTTGACTGTGTCGCTAAAATCCGACGACTCTATCAGACCCGCAAAGTAGGTCATTCAGGGACACTGGACCCAAATGTGGATGGCGTTTTACCGATTTGTATTGGGAATGCGACTAAAGTTGTGCAATTTTTAGTGGCTTCTGGCAAAGAATACCAAGGGAGCATTACCCTCGGATTTGCAACGACTACTGAAGATTTAGATGGTGAGGAGATTGCGCGCCAAGCGGTCACAGAGCCGTTCACAAGTGACCAAGTTGATGCTGCACTGGCACAGATGACGGGGGCCATTACGCAAATTCCACCGATGTTTTCAGCAGTAAAAGTAAATGGGCGGCGTTTATATGACTATGCGCGCAGTGGTGAAACTGTCGAGCGCCCAGAACGGCATATCACAATTAGCAGCTTCAAGCAACGGCAGGCATCTACCTATGACTCGGCAACCCAGACTCAGACGATCTATTTTACGGTCGCTTGTAGTAAAGGGACTTATGTTCGCACGCTAGCGGTGGATGTCGGCAAAGTGCTCGGGGTACCCGCTGTGATGAGTGATTTGACCCGATTAAGGAGTGGCGGCTTTACTTTAGATGAAACCGTGACCTTTGAGGAAATCGCGGCCCACGTCGATGCTGGAACGGCCGGAGCATTATTGGCGCCAATCGATAAAGCTTTAAGTCAGTACCCGCGAGTCACGTTAACGGATGAGCAGTGGCAACGGGTCAAAAATGGGGCCTTTATTACGGCGGCAGAAGGGCAACAAACTGATCCAGATGCGAACACGATGGTTGCGTTAGTTTACCAAAACAGCCTAAAATGTCTATATAGTTATCGACCGGACGAACAGCGGTACAAGCCGTTCAAAATGTTTGCGGTCAATTAAGGAGTTTTTGTCATGCAGGTGATTAATTTAAAGTATCCCGTGGCGTTGAGTCAGATTCCCGAAGGACCAATCGTATTGGCCTTAGGATTTTTTGACGGCGTTCACCGTGGACATCAGCAAGTCGTTGCAACGGCACGCCAGGCCGCTCAGGCGCAACACGCCAAACTAGCGGTGATGACGTTTGACCAGCATCCGTCAGTTGTTTTTAAACACACTGATCCGCAGCAAGTCCGTTATTTAACGACAATTGATCAAAAAACGGCATTGATGAGTGAGCTCGGCGTTGACATCTTATATGTACTTCACTTTGATGCCACGGTCGGTGCCATGCCACCCCAAACGTTTGTCGATCAGTTAATTGTTGGATTACACGCACAAACGGTGGTTGCTGGTTTTGATTACACGTACGGGCCAGCTGAAATTGCAAATATGCAGCGTTTGAATGACTATGGTCATAACCGGTTTGAAATCATTGAAGTTCCTAAGGCGGAATTAGATGCTGAAAAGATCAGTTCCACGCGGATTCGCCGCGCTTTGGACGCGGGAGATATCGATACGGCTAACCGGTTACTGGGCTATCAATATGAAACTGCCGGCGAAGTAGTTCATGGTGAAGCGCGGGGCCGAACGCTCGGCTTTCCAACGGCCAACGTTGCTCACGGGCCCAATACCCGGGTTCCCGGAATTGGCATTTACGCGACGATGGTGCAGATTGGGACACGCTGGGTTATGGGAATGGCCTCAATTGGACGAAATGTCACGTTTGGTGATCACCGACCAATCACGGTTGAAATATACTTATTAGGTTTCCAAGGAGATCTTTATGGCCACAATTTAACGGTGCGTTGGGGGCACCGGATGCGCGGTGAAATTAAATTTGCTGGGGCGGATGCCTTGGTTGCGCAATTAAAGCGGGATGAACAAAACACCCGTGACTATTATGTGGCGCATCCCTTTGTGGTCACACCCCGGATTCAAGTTGCACAACAATCAAATCGTTTGGAGGCACAATGAATGGACACAACAACAATTTTTCAACACGGCACATTAGGCTTACTTGTTCCCGGCTTATTTGACGGGACGATTACGGCTGGTGAACTCTTAACCCATGGTGATACGGGTATTGGGACGTTAGACGGTCTCAATGGTGAAGTGATTATTCTAGGAGGTCACGCCTATCAAGCACGTGAGGATGGTCAAATTCGTGAAATTCAGCCCGAAGAGACGTTACCATTTGCATCGGTGCACTTTGAAAAGCCTGATATTAGTGCGCAATTAGCTGCAATCACACAAACTGATTTCGAGCAACAAGTGGTTCATGACTATCGTTTGACCAACGTGTTTGCGGCTATTCGCGTCGATGGGACCTTTGCAAAAGTCAAGACGCGAGTCGCGCCTCGTCAGGAGCCACCGTACAAAACATTAGTCGCGGCAACGGCAACACAACCGGAATTCACCGGTGAACATGTTGACGGAACGATTATTGGCTACTACGCACCGCATTTGTTCCAAGGCGCTACGGTCGGTGGCTTTCACTTACACTTTCTAAGTAAAGACCATCAATTAGGTGGACACTTGCTGGGGTTTGAAGTCGAACAAGCGACGCTGAAAGTTCAACATTTTGCTGACTTTCATGTGCACTTGCCAATCGACAATGAAGCGTACTTACAAGAACAATTTGATAATGAAACCATTGATCATGCCATTAATAAAGCTGAACGTTGATTAGTTTGAAAGCTGATTACCGTTAAGGCCAGGTTTCACTAGAATGTCTGTTGGCAATGTACATCAGGCTAGTCAAAAATCTCGAGAGTCTGTAACTCTTGAGATTTTTTTGTTGTGGCTGGTGTGCTGAGTAATGGCAGCAGAAAAGCGAGTAGTCTGCTAGGCACCATGCTTGCATTGTGAAGGGTGAGGGTGTATATTAGCACTCGTAAGTAAGGAGTGCTAATTGGGGGGCGACGGTCAAATAAGTCCAGTCATAGTGGGACTGGGGTCCTAATAATTTAAGCATTCTTTTCTAGAAATACTTTGTCTTTCCTTGACTTTCATCAGGGTGGTTGTTATATTAGTAATTGTGTTAGCACTCCATTAAGTTAAGTGCTAAAAAGAGGTGATGATCACGTTAACTGAACGACAAAGCCTAATTTTAAAGGCCATTGTCCGTGACTATACCGAGGGCGGTAATCCAGTTGGATCCAAATCGCTAGTTCAAGAACTACCGATCAAGGTCAGTTCAGCGACAATTCGTAATGAAATGGCCCGACTAGAAGATTTAGGATTAATCGTCAAAACGCATTTGTCTTCAGGGCGAATTCCATCGATTAAGGGGTATCGGTACTATGTTGACCATATCCTAAAGCCTGAAAAGGTGGATGGCAAAGACTTGAAGGTGATTCAACATTCATTAGGCGGTGAATTTCACAAGATCGATGAGATCGTTGCTCAGTCGGCGGATATCTTGTCGCAACTGACAAGTTACACGACCTTTACATTGCGACCTGAACTTAAAGATAGTCGGTTGAGTGGTTTCAGACTCGTTCCGTTGGGGAATCATCAAGTAATGGCGATTCTAGTGACGAATAATGGTGACGTTGAAAACCAGACGTTTACTATTCCTAGTGACATTACCGGCGATGAGCTGGAACCGGTCGTTCGTTTCATCGACGATCAACTGGTTGGCCTGCCGTTACAAGACGTCCTCCGCCAATTAACGCATGAGATTCCGTTAAAACTTGCACAGTATTTGCAAGATCCAGATGGTTTCTTAGATATTTTTGGCAGTGTGTTGTCCAAGGCAGCTTCCGAGCGCTTTTATGTTGGTGGTAAGTTGAATTTGTTCAACTATACGGACCAGCAGAGCCCTAAAGAGTTACAGTCATTGTACTCGTTACTCGACCAAACGGACCGGTTAGCTAACGTGATTGGTCCACCCGGTCAACGGATTCAAGTCCGAATCGGTAATGAGATCACCAACGATTTGTTGAAGAACTACAGTTTAATTACCGCAACTTACGATGTTGATCAACACGGACAAGGTGTGATTGCCTTGCTCGGGCCGACCGCCATGCCGTATTCACGGATGATTGGACTGATGGGTGCGTTCCAACGAGAATTAGCCCGCAAATTATTAGATTATTACCGGTACTTTGACGAGTGACGGACAGGGAGATGAAAACATTGGCAAAGAAATCAACGCGGACGACGTCGGAAGATTCACAAGCGTCAACAACTGATTCAGCAGCAACGTCAACTGCCAGTGAAGCGACGCAGGCAGCGACGAGTGCGACTGATGATCAAGCTGAGCAAACGACAGCGGTCGATCCGACACAACAAATTACTGATCTCAAAGCGCAATTAGATGCGAAAGATGACCAGTTATTGCGTGCACAGGCGGAGATCGTCAACATGCAAAACCGCAACAAAAAAGAACAAGCGGCGCTGTTGAAATATGACGGTCAAGCACTTGCAAAGGATGTCTTACCAGTTCTGGATAACTTGGAACGGGCTTTGGCAACGCCAGCTGACGATGAAGCGGCCCAACAGTTGAAGAAGGGTGTCGAAATGGTCTATGGCCATTTACAGGATGCTTTGAAAAAACATGGGGTCACCGAAGTTGCGGCTGCGGGCGAAAAGTTTGATCCCAATATTCACCAAGCTGTTCAAACGGTGCCAGTTGATGATGATCATCCAGCTGATACGGTAGTACAAGTCTTACAACGGGGTTACCTATTGAAAGACCGGACCCTCCGTCCAGCAATGGTTGTTGTGGCACAGTAATTAATCAATAAAAATACTAAATTAAAAAGAGGTTTGTTAATTTATGGCAAGTAATAAAATTATCGGGATTGACCTCGGGACTACTAACTCTGCGGTAGCGGTTCTTGAAGGTAATAAACCTAAGATTATCACCACTCCTGAAGGTGGCCGGACGGTTCCTTCAGTTGTGGCATTCAAAGATGGCGAAACTCAAGTTGGTGAAGTTGCCAAGCGGCAAGCAATCACTAACCCGAATACGGTAGCTTCAATCAAGCGTCACATGGGTGAAGCTGGTTACAAAGTTAGCATCGAAGGTAAGGACTACACCCCACAACAAATCTCAGCAATGATTTTGCAATATATCAAGGGCTTTGCTGAAGATTACTTGGGTGACACGGTTGAAAAGGCCGTTGTGACTGTTCCAGCTTACTTTAATGATGCCCAACGGCAAGCAACTAAGGATGCTGGTAAGATTGCCGGCTTAAACATTGAACGGATTATTAACGAACCAACGGCGGCAGCTTTAGCCTATGGTTTGGATAAGACAGACAAAGATGAAAAGATTTTAGTCTATGACCTTGGTGGTGGGACTTTTGATGTTTCCATCTTGGAATTAGGCGACGGGGTCTTCGAAGTATTATCCACAAATGGTGATACCCACCTTGGTGGTGATGACTTTGACCAAAAGATTATCGACTGGTTAGTTGATGGCTTTAAAGCTGACAACGGTGTTGATTTATCAAAAGACAAGATGGCCTTACAACGGTTAAAGGATGCTGCTGAAAAGGCTAAGAAGGACCTTTCAGGTGTTTCTGAAGCTCAAATTAGTTTGCCATTTATTTCCGCTGGTGCTAGTGGCCCATTGCATTTGGAAACCACGTTAACACGTGCTAAGTTCAATGAATTAACTGCTGACCTAGTTGAAAAGACGCGCATTCCTGTTGAAAATGCCTTGAAGGATGCTGATTTATCGGCTAGTGACTTAGACGTTGTCATCTTGAATGGTGGGTCAACTCGGATTCCAGCTGTTCAAGAAGCTGTTGAAAAGTGGACTGGCAAAGAATCTAACCATTCTATCAACCCTGACGAAGCGGTTGCTTTAGGGGCCGCTGTTCAAGGTGGTGTGATCACTGGTGATGTTAAAGACGTTGTTTTGCTCGATGTTACGCCACTTTCACTTGGTATTGAAACCATGGGTGGGGTCTTCACTAAGTTGATTGACCGTAACACGACGATTCCAACCAGCAAGTCGCAAGTATTTAGTACGGCGGCTGATAACCAACCAGCTGTTGACATTCACGTGCTCCAAGGTGAACGGCCAATGGCAGCGGATAACAAGACGTTAGGTCGCTTCCAATTAACGGATATTCCGGCTGCACCTCGTGGTGTTCCTCAAATCGAAGTTAAGTTTGACATCGATAAGAACGGGATCGTTAACGTATCTGCTAAGGATATGGGAACTAATAAAGAACAAAAGATTACCATCAAGAGTTCATCGGGTCTTTCTGACGACGAAATTGATCAAATGGTCAAGGAAGCCAAGGAAAACGAAGAAGCCGATAAGAAACGTAAAGAAGAAGTTGATTTGAAGAACGAAGTTGACCAATTGATCTTTACTACCGACAAGACTTTGAAAGATCTTGAAGGCAAGGTTTCAGAAGATGAAGTTAAGAAAGCCAAAGATGCTCGTGATGCTTTGAAGAAAGCTCAAGATGATAACAACATTGACGAAATGAAGGCCAAGAAGGACGACTTGAACAAGATCGTTCAGGACTTATCAGTTAAGTTGTATCAACAAGCTCAAGAAGCTCAGGGTGCACAAGGCGGTGCCGACAGTAATGCTGCTGGCAATGCCAACTCAGCCAAGGGCAGTGATGACAACACGGTTGACGGTGATTTCGAAGACTTGGATAAAGACAAGGATAAGAAGTAGCACCGGCAGAACAAAAAGGCCAAGGCCACGTGGCTTTGGCCTTTTTGCTTTAAATATGCTAGTATTAATGAGACTTAATTAAGGTTCATTAGGAGGTTACAATGGCAGAGCAAGACTTATATAAGGTTCTGGGTGTTGAAAAGGATGCCAGTCAGGACGAAATCAAGAAGGCGTACCGCAAGCTTTCGAAGAAGTATCATCCTGATTTGAATCATGAACCTGGCGCGGAAGAAAAGTTTAAAGCTGTCAATGAAGCGTACGAAACGTTAGGCGATGCCCAGAAGCGGGCACAGTATGATCAATTCGGATCGACTGGTGGCCAACAAGGCTTCGGTGGCGCCGGCGGTTTCGGCGGTCAAGACTTTGGTGGCTTCGGCGGCGGTGGCGGCTTTGAAGATATTTTCAGTTCCTTCTTCGGTGGTGGCGCTGGTGGTTCACGGCGTTCTAACCCAACGGCCCCGCAACAAGGCCGAGACTTACAGTATGAGATGACACTGAAGTTTGAAGATGCGATCTTTGGTAAGAAGACGACCATCACCTACAATCGTGAGGAACAGTGTGAGACTTGTGGTGGTTCTGGTGCCAAGCCAGGAACGTCACCAGTGACCTGTTCGAAATGTCATGGTGCTGGCTATATTCAGGTACAGACTAATACGCCACTCGGTCGAATGATGAGCCAACAAGTTTGTGACGTTTGTCATGGAACTGGTAAAGAAATCAAGGACAAGTGTGCCACTTGTGGTGGCTCTGGTCATACTGAACAAAGTCATTCCATCAAAGTGACGGTTCCTGCTGGAGTTGAAGAAGGCCAACAAATGCGGCTTCAAAATCAAGGTGAAGCGGGAACGAATGGTGGCCCTTATGGTGATTTATTCATTATCTTCAGAGTTGAGCCAAGTAAGGACTTTGAACGGGATGGCGCGACGATTTACTTCAAGTTGCCGATCGACTTCGTTCAGGCCGCTCTTGGTGATGAAGTTCAAGTTAAGACGGTTCACGGGGACGTTAAGTTGAAGATCCCAGCTGGTACTCAGACGGGGACAACTTTCCGGTTACGTGGTAAAGGCGCACCACGATTACGTGGCAATGGCAACGGCGACGAACGCGTTACCGTTAATATTGAAACGCCAACGCACTTGAACAAGGGTCAAAAAGAAGCTTTGAAGACCTTTGCTAAAGCTAGCGGCAAATCAGTTGCTGGCAATGGCAAGAGTTCGTTATTTGACAAGCTTCGGGGTGTTTAACCGAGCGAACTAATTCCAGAAATATACAAAAAGCTGGGCGATGCCCATCACAAAAATGTGATGAGGATTGTTCAGCTTTTTTTAGTGTCAATCAAGCACTCCGGCCTGTTTATTAAGTGACCTTTCAGTAACGCGGTTTTTGTGCAAACTGTTTCGTTATCCTGTCGTCCGGGGATTAGTGAGTGCTAGAATTAGTCAAGGAGGTGAAGCAATACGCTGCTAGCTTATGGGGAACGTAACGTTGATGTTACAAAACCGTTACAAATATGTCGTATCAGCGAACGAAAATGTAGGATTTTGATCTTTTTGAGCCATCCTAGCCACTATTGGTCGGTAGATTGTTACACTATAACATGAACTTACGTCCTATTAGCGGCGTGGCTAATATCACCAATCAGTTCGTAATTGATAGCTAATGGGGAGGTCAATCATTGTGAAGCAAAGCAAACTTTTAGTAACGGTTTTGCTTGGACTGCTGATTGTGGGTGCTGGTGGCGGTTACTATGTTTATCATACAGAGCGGCAAGCAGCGATTGCTAAAAAGCGTCAAGCTGACAAAGCATTGAATAAGAAAGCGGCGCTAAAAAATAGCCAGCTGAGTCGTAAAGTCAATCAGACGACGTTTTCGAATAATAAGAACACGGATGAACAAGTGACCAAGGTACTTAAGCTTAGCCATTTTGTTGGATCTGCAATGGTCGTTAAAAATAATCATGTGATTTATAATCGTGCGTTTGGTTATGCTAATAAAGCTAAAAATGAACGTAACCAAGTTAACTCGAAGTACCAGATTCTTTCAATCCAAAAGTCGATGACGGCGGTAGGAATTATGCAACTCGTGCAGGCAGGAAAACTGAAGTTAACTGATCCGATATCTAAATTTTATCCTAGTCTGAAACATGGGCGGCAAACAACCATTCGACAAATGTTAGACATGACGACTGGCTTTCGCCTAAACACTGGCCTTAAGGAATTTTCATCCGAGGATAAAGTAGTCAATTATGCCAAGCATAATGTTTATTATTATCCAGAAAAAAACGGAACGGCTAATTATTCATCAGTTAATTTCTTGTTGCTAGCAGGTATTATTCGCCAAATTACTGGTCAAACATACAAACACTACTTCACGACCCATTTTATTGATAAACTTGGTTTAACCGAAACTGGATTTGTTATTGATGGTCTCGGAAAACATGCGACAATCGGTTATCGTTCGGATACCAGTGAAACCAGTCCCAATTATAAGAAAACAATGCCTGAAAGCAAAGCCCAGATGGCCAATGAGTTAGGTACTGGACAAGTTTATATGTCGAATGCAGATTTGTTTAAGGTTGAGAGTGCGATTCTTAAAGGCAAACTAATTTCCAAGCAGAACGTGGATATTCTACACACACGGACAGCGACTGGTGAGTATGGTGGTGGTGTTTATAACCTAAGTGATGGAATTCGCTCCCATGGGGTGGGTTATGGCTATGAATCCAGCATCTTCCTCTCACCGGATGGGAAGACTGGTGTTGTATTAATGAGTAACTACTATCGCAAAGCTGCTGGTATTCAAGCAACAGCCAACAAGATTTTTACGGAATTAATGAAGGGTGATATTAAGTAACTCACATTGGGTTAGTGGAGGAGGTGATGGCATGTTTGCAAAGTTGAAAAGCTGGTTTCAACGTCCGGTCGTTCAATTCATTGCACTTACAGTATTTTACTTTGCTGTCATGCTCGCCTTGGTTTATCTTTACGGTTATAGTGGGATCAACCAAGCGAAGTTTATTTACAACGAATTTTAAAAATGGATGCAGTAACACTATTGTTTGGGGGGAGTTTTAATTATGATTAAGAACATCATTACAACGATTGATGATTATGCACGGACGCAACCCAATAACGTGGTTTATGATGTGCAAGGTGTAACGCACACTTATGCGGAATTAAAAGCTTATTCAGATGCCTTGGCGGCGCATCTTGACACGCTCGATTTACCAGCCAAGGATCCAATTATTGTGTTTGGTGGTCAGACGTTTGAAATGATTGCGACTTTCTTAGGAGTTGTGAAGTCAGGTCGGGCGTATATCCCAATTGATACACATTCACCAAATGAGCGGTTAACAATGATTAATGAGATTGCTAAGCCAGCTGCCGTTATTGCCGTTGCTGATTTGCCAACCGGTGTCGGGACAACCCCTGTGATTACACCAGATCAATTGGCGGCTATCTTTGCGACTCCCGTTGATTATCAAGCGGATCATGTCGTTAGTGGCGATGATAATTACTATATTATCTTTACTTCTGGTACCACTGGGATGCCTAAGGGGGTCCAAATTAGTCATGATAACTTGGTCAGTTACGTTGACTGGATGTTGAGTGATGACTTCGGATTGCCTGACCAGCCGAACTCGCTGTCGCAACCACCATATTCATTTGACCTATCCGTGATGGACGTTTACCCAACCTTAGCGTTAGGTGGGACACTATACGCATTACCGAAGGCCGTGACAGATGATTTCAAACAATTGTTTGCTGCGTTGCCGACGTTACCAATCAACGTTTGGGTCTCAACACCATCATTTATGGACATTTGTTTGCTAGAACCAAAGTTTAATGCTGAAAACTTGCCAACTTTGACGCACTTCTTGTTCTGTGGTGAGGAACTCACACATAAGACGGCGGCGACACTCAAGAAACGGTTCCCAGATGCCCGGATCTTCAATACGTACGGGCCAACTGAAACCTGCGTCGCGGTAACTCAAATTGAAATTACGGATGCCGCATTAGCGCAGTATGATCGGCTACCAATTGGCTATGCCAAAGCTGATACGCGGATACTTGTGGTTGATGAAAATGGTGAGGCGGTTCCAAATGGTACGGAAGGTGAACTGATTATCGCCGGACCATCCGTTTCGAAGGGGTATTTGAACAACCCTGAAAAGACCGCCAAGGCTTTCTTTGAATTAGACGGGCAACCCGCCTATCATTCTGGTGATATTGGCACGATGGATGCGGACGGTCTGTTCCGTTATCGTGGCCGCGTTGATTTTCAAATTAAAATGCATGGTTACCGCATCGAACTAGAAGAAGTGGATCACTTCTTAGCACAGCAACAGCATATTAAACAAGCCGTTGCCGTTCCAAAATACGATAAAGAGCACAAAGTAACGCAAATGATTGCGTACGTGGTACCAAAGCCGAATGACTTCGAAAGTGACTTTGCTTTGACCACTGCAATTAAAAAGGACCTACAAGGAATGATGATGGAATACATGATTCCACAACGGTTCGTCTATCAAACGAGCTTGCCATTAACGCCTAACGGTAAGATTGATGTCAAGTCGATCATTAAAGAGGTTAACCCAGAATGATTTCTTTTGACCCATATGGTAACCCAACGTACTTTGTGCTGCTCTTTATCGCGTTGTTACCGTTAATGATTGGTCTGTTATATGGTCGGCGATCCCATTGGTATGAATCATTGATATCGTTTATCTTCTTAATGCTGACCTTTGGTGGTGTTAAGTGGCGCACTGGGATCGCGTTAATTATCTATTTGGTCTATCAGATCACACTAGTTTGGTTGTACTCAAAGTATCGACAACGACCAGATTCACCTAATAAGGGCTGGGTTTTCGTTGTCAGTGTGATTTTAGCGATTATTCCACTAGCTGTCGTTAAGATCACACCAGCCGTGGCACATGGTGCTAATTCAATTATTGGTTTCTTAGGAATTTCCTACCTGACTTTCAAAGTGGTCCAGATGATCATGGAGACCCGTGATGGGGTGATTAAAGAATTCCATCCGGTACTGTTTGGCCAGTTCTTGCTGTTTTTCCCAACGATCTCGTCCGGGCCGATTGACCGGTATCGGCGGTTCGTTAAGGATTACGATAGTGTCCCGACCCGTGAAAAGTATCTCGGGTTAGTTGAAAAAGGGGTCCGCTACATTTTCTTGGGATTCTTATATAAGTTCATTTTGGCTTATATCTTTGGTACGCGGATGCTACCTGTCGTTGAACACGCGGCCTTGCAAGCTCACGGCATGTCATGGGCGTTAGTCGGTGTGATGTACGTCTATAGTATGGATTTATTCTTTGATTTTGCGGGTTACAGTTTGTTTGCCGTCGGTATCAGTTACCTGATGGGTGTTGAAACTCCGATGAACTTCAATCAACCGTTTAAGTCAAAGAACATCAAAGACTTCTGGAACCGTTGGCACATGACGTTGTCCTTCTGGTTCCGTGATTTCATCTACATGCGGTTAGTATTCTTTATGATGAAACACAAGGTCTTTAAGAGCCGGATCACAACTGCCAACGTGGCATACGTTATTAATATGTTGATCATGGGGTTTTGGCACGGGGAAACATGGTATTACATCGTTTATGGGCTATTCCATGGTTTAGCAATGGTTGTCAACGATGCTTGGTTACGGTACAAGAAGAAACATCAAGCGCAGTTGCCGTCTAATAAATTTACGGAATACTTTGCGATTTTCCTAACGTTTAACGTCGTTTGTTTCAGTTTCTTGATCTTCTCAGGATTCTTGAACACGTTATTCTTTGGAGCCCGGCCATAATATAATTACAATAAGGGAGCGTAATGACAATGGATGATACAAAAGCAACGGTTTTATCAATTTTAGCAGACTTAACGGGGGAAGATGTTTCCAGTAACATGGACGTTAACCTGTTTGATGAAGGAATCTTAGATTCAATGGGTTCCGTCCAACTTTTATTGGAACTTCAAAATCAATTAGGAATCGAAGTGCCGGTCTCTGAATTTCAACGGTCAGAATGGGATACACCGGCTAAGATTGTTGCAAAGGTTGAGAACTTGCAATGAACGTTGCCAAACGCCTTTTTAAGATTTTTGGGCCAATTATTTTGGCAGCCGTCTTATTATTGGCCGTACTGCTTTCACCGTTCTCATTTGGATTAAACCATATTTCTAAGGATACTGAGAAAAAAGCGGCCGTTTCCTTGTCAGCCAACGTATTAAAAGGTCGGTTAGTTAAACGACAGGCGCTGGATGATGGCTATGTCCCGTTCTTTGGTTCTTCAGAATGGTCACGATTTGATCCAATGCATCCGTCCGTACTGGCAACAAAATATCACCGCAATTACCGACCATTTCTACTCGGTGCGCGGGGGACCCAGTCGTTGACGCAGTATTTCGCTATGCAATCGGTGAAAAAGCAGATTACAAATAAGAAGGCCGTCTTTGTAATTTCGCCACAATGGTTTGTGCCACAAGGAACGCGGAAAGATGCGTTTTCGTACTATTACTCACCACTGCAGACCATTGATTGGTTACAGGATGAGCAGAATACGGCAATGGACCGGTATGCCGCTCAACGTTTGTTACAGATGCCATCGGGTTCTTCTGATCGCATTTTGGAAGGCGCCCTGGCACGTGTGGCAGCTGGGTTTAAACCAACGAGCGCACAAATGACGTATATTAACTATAAGGCACGTGTCCTTGGCAGTGAGGATGAGTTCTTCTCACGTTTTGGAATTGCGGGCAAAAATTTACGGACTGTCAATGCGCAAGCTAACAAGTTACCAGCGACATATAACTTTAATCAGTTAAACCAATTAGCCGGTAAAATCGGTGCGGCGCAAACGGACTCGAACAGTCTTGAAATCAGCAATCAATTTTGGAACACGAAGTTAAAGCGTAATTACAAGCGACTCAAAGATTCACAGCGACACTTGAATTACACGAAGTCACCAGAATTTGCCGATTTTCAACTGGTTTTGAATCAGTTTGCAAAGACACACACCGATGTCTTGTTCATCATTCCACCAATCAATCAGCGCTGGTCTGCTTATACCGGACTGTCAATGAAGATGATTGCTCAGTTTGACAAGAAGATTCAGTACCAGTTGAAGAGTCAAGGGTTTAATAACGTCTTGGACCTGACCCAAGACGGTGGTAAGGACTACTTCATGACTGATACGATTCATCTTGGCTGGCGTGGTTGGTTAGCCGTGGATCAAAAGGTTGATCCATTCTTGACTAAGAAGACGAAGCCGGTTCATTATCAGATTAATGACGACTTCTATTCAAAAGAATGGCAATTACTCAAACCCAGTGAAATCAAGGATTTTGAATAACCTACTAAAAAGTACAGGCCATATTGGCTTGTACTTTTTTGTTACGTCATTTATTCAGTGGCGCAGCGGGGTGTCTGGAGCGGTCTGATAGAAAAATTGTGCTTGTGCCACTAACTTGGTATAATTGTAGGGATTAGGATTTAGGAAGAAAGTAGGAAAATCAATGGATAAAGCGACAATGCAAGACCGACAACAACATATTCGGAATTTTTCAATCGTCGCCCATATTGATCACGGCAAATCGACGTTGGCGGATCGTATTCTGGAACTAACTGATACGATTTCCAAACGTGAGATGCAAGACCAAGTGTTGGACTCAATGGACTTGGAACGTGAACGTGGGATTACGATCAAATTGAATGCGGTAGAGTTACACTATCAGGCAAAGGATGGGGAGACTTATATCTTCCACTTGATCGATACACCTGGACATGTTGACTTCACGTATGAAGTCTCACGGAGCCTCGCAGCCTGTGAAGGGGCGGTTTTAGTCGTGGATGCGGCGCAAGGGGTCGAAGCCCAGACGCTAGCAAACGTGTATTTAGCCATTGATGATGACTTGGAAATTGTCCCGGTGATCAACAAGATTGACTTGCCATCGGCTGAACCTGAAAAGGTGCGCAAAGAAATTGAAGATGACATTGGGATTGATGCGGAAGATGCTGTTCTAGCTTCAGCGAAAGCCGGTATTGGTATCGAAGATCTGCTCGAGCAAATCGTGCATAAGATTCCGGCTCCTCAGGGGGATCTTGATGCGCCACTCAAGGCCCTAGTGTTTGATTCCGTCTATGACGATTATCGGGGCGTGGTGCTGAGTGTTCGGATTCACGAAGGCATAGTCCGTCCAGGAGATCGGATCCGGTTGATGAACAGTGGTAGTGAATATGAAGTGACGGAAGTCGGCGTTAATTCACCGAAACCGTTAGCACGGGATTATTTGATGGCGGGGGATGTTGGTTACATTACGGCTAGCATCAAGGATATTCAGGATACCCGAGTAGGTGATACGGTCACGAACGCGAAAAATCCGGCCGAAAAACCATTGGCGGGTTACCGTGAAATGAATCCGATGGTCTACGCTGGGATTTATCCGACTGATAATGCCAAATTCACCGATTTACGGGAAGCGTTGGAAAAACTAAAATTGAACGATGCCGCATTGGAATTTGAAGCGGAATCATCACAAGCACTGGGCTTTGGGTTCCGGTGTGGATTCCTGGGACTGCTACACATGGACGTCATTCAGGAGCGCCTCGAACGGGAATTTAATCTTGAACTAATTACCACGGCGCCGTCCGTAACGTATCATGTGCGGATGACTGATGGCACGGAGAAAAAGGTGGAAAACCCGGCTGAAATGCCTGAGGCGTCTGCAATCAAGGAAATTCGTGAACCGTATGTGAAAGCTCAGATTATGGTGCCTAATGATTACGTTGGTGCGGTCATGGAATTAGCCCAGCGTAAACGGGGCGAGTTTGATACGATGGAATACTTGGATAGTAATCGGGTCAACGTGGTTTATCACATTCCGTTGTCCGAAATCATTTTTGACTTCTTTGATAAATTAAAGTCGAACACGCGCGGCTATGCCTCGTTAGATTATGATTTAGACGGCTACCGTGCCAGTGATCTCGTTAAGATCGATATCTTATTAAACGGTGACCAAGTTGATGCTCTGAGCTTTATCGCACATCGCGACTTTGCACCTGCGCGTGGACGCGAGATTGCCGCCAAGCTCAAGACGATTATCCCCCGGCAAAACTTTGAAATTCCGGTACAGGCAACGATTGGTTCTAAAGTCATTGCTCGGACGAATATTAAAGCTTACCGTAAGGACGTGACGGCCCATCTGTACGGTGGTGACCGGACGCGGCGGATGAAGCTACTTGAAAAGCAAAAAGCTGGTAAGAAGCGTATGAAGGCTGTCGGTAAAGTCGAAATCCCGCAAGAAGCGTTCATGGCTGTTCTGAAAACTGACGAAGACGAAAAGCCGAACTGATTAAGTCTATAAAAAATGGTAGCGACATCGATTGATGTCACTACCATTTTTTGCGTTATTGTTTAGATGCAATTGTCATCTGATTAAGATGATTGTAAGCACCAATTAACCCCAAACATCATTCATATGCGGTAGTTGCAATAAGCCATCGCTAGTCGGGTCAGTTGTGCCGATGGTCTTTAAATGCCAAGTGCCCTGATCGTCCTTGGTCGCAACGACTTTTTTGCGTTTGCCCTCTTGATTTTTGTAGAAGCAGTTTTCACTATCCGCACCGATTTCGCGGGCGAGGACTTCGTTGGATGTGACATAACCGTCATTGGTTTGAAATTTTTCGATTTGGTCGACCGTTGTCAACTGTTCATGACCACGACGATAAATTCTTTCAATGAGTATCATCAGTAAATTCCCCCTAATATTGATAACCTTACTAATTTAATCATATTTTACCATACCCGGATATGCGGCAAAAACAATTCTGAAATGGTTAGCAAATTTATAAGAATTAAAGTTCGATACTTGCTAAACCAATGGCAAATTGGTACACTACTTGTTTAAAGTCTGCTATAATAATAGCTAGATATGAAAATATACTAACGATAAATTAATTTATTATTTAATCAATTTCACATTGTGAAGGAGAGATCAACGACATGTTAAAACGCACGAAACAGTTTCTGCGATCAATACATTATGACTACGATAAAACATATATTAGACCGCTGATGGTGCCCGACAGCGTTTACGTGTTGAAATTCGGTAAGGACCATCGCAACAATCGGGTGGTCGTTAAGTACAGTCATACTTGGACCGGGCGAATCAAAATCAATGAGATCGCGGTTCGGTTGCACAAGCAAAAGCACCCGCGGATCTTTAAGCATGAAGCCGACATGATTAAGTATTTGAATAAGCATCTAACCAAAAAGACCGCAAATAATGATTAAATGAACATGAGGACGGACTAGCAAGGTGGCTAGTCCGTTTTCTATTAGGGGCGAGTAAAACAAGTTATGACAGCAATTGAACGATTTTTAAGCACACGCACGACACCTGAAATTGCGGTGAGCCTACTGGGTAAACAGTTGCGCCTACAGACATCTAGCGGTGTATTGACCGCCTGGATCACAGAAACAGAAGCGTATCTTGGCGCCCGTGATGCAGGAGCTCACGCGTATCAGAACCACCAAACGCCGCGCAATCACGCACTCTGGCAATCAGCGGGAACAATTTATATTTATCAAATGAGGGCCTGATGCTTACTGAATATTGTGACACAAGCTGCCGGTACGCCAGAATGTGTCTTGATTCGCGGAATTGAACCACATGCGGGGCTTGAACGAATGCAACAGCAGCGGCCAGTGCCCATTGCGAACTTGACCAACGGACCGGGCAAGCTAATGCAGGCACTTGGGTTAGATAAAACGTTAAATGGACAAGCACTGCAACCGGCGACCTTATCATTGGATTTGAGTCATTATCGCCAACCGGAACAAGTTGTGGCGACTCCGCGAATTGGAATTGTCAACAAGGGTGAATGGACAACGGCACCATTGCGGTACTTTGTGGCCGGCAATCCATTCGTATCCAAGATTTCTCGCCGGACTATCGATCATGAACATCATGGTTGGATGACCAGGTGATTGTCAAGTTAATCAGGCTTGTTATATAATTGTTACTAAGAAAAACGTGATAGTCTTAAGCGATGGCGCTTGGCGCTCTAGCTTTCGATGGGAGGAAAATATAAAGATATGAAATGGACTGAAGTAACGGTCAGTACTTCTAATGAAGCTGTCGAAGCGGTGGCAAACATTTTAATGGAAGCCGGGGCCAGTGGCGTCAAAATTGATGATGCCTTGGATTATCAGAATTTAAAGCCTGATCGGTATGGTGAGATCATCGATTTGGCGACGATTCCACACGTTACCAGTGGGGCGAAGATTTCTGCTTATTATCCTGAGACGGTGTTTGTACCGGAAGTCATTCCAACGATCAAGCAGCGGGTTAGTCAGCTGACTGATTTTGGGTTGAATCCAGCACCTAATGAAGTCAGTATGACGGCTTTATCGGATGAAGACTGGGCGACGGCCTGGAAAAAATACTATCACCCCGTCCGGGTTACGCGCTATTTGACGATTGTGCCAAGTTGGGAACAGTACCAACCAGTGCAATCAGGTGAGTTTGTGTTGCGACTAGATCCTGGTCAGGCTTTTGGTACCGGAACGCATCCGACAACCAAGCTCTGTTTGCAGGCGCTTGAAACTGTGATCAATGGTGGTGAACACTTGATCGATGTGGGTACTGGGTCCGGGGTATTGAGTATTGCGGCCAAAGCGATGGGCGTCGGTGCAGTAGAAGCTTACGATCTTGACGATGTCGCTGTGGCATCAGCTCAAACGAATTTGGACTTGAATCCAGTTGCCAAAGATGTTCACGTGGCTGCCAATGATTTACTAGCTGGGATTGACACGCAGGCTGATATTATCGTTGCCAACATTTTGGCTGAAATTATTATTCCGTTGGTACCACAAGCCCGTCAAAACTTAAAACGGGGCGGCTATTTCATTACCTCTGGCATCATCGATGATAAGTTCCAGGTCGTCATGACGACAATTAAGGAAGCGGGCTTCCAAATTACACAACATACGCAAATGGGTGACTGGCACGGTATTGTGGCTTATCTACCAACAGCTGAAGATTAGTGGGGGACTGAAATGCAACGATACTTTTTATCAACACCGATTACGACAACGATTGGGCAAACGTTCACTATCACGGGTGAGACGGTCAAACACTGGGTCAAGGTGATGCGCGCACAACCGGGGGACACTGCGGAATTTGTTACGACGACACATCAAGTCGTGCTGGCGGATTTGGTGAAAAGCGATGGTCGAACAGCTACAGCGACAATCACGGCCGTTACGACGCCCCATGTTGAATTGCCGTTGCCAGTGACTATTGCTTGTGGGTTGTCTAAAGGCGATAAACCCGAACAGATCGTACAACGTGGTACTGAATTAGGTGCGAGCGCCTTCGTGTTTTTCGATAGTCAGTGGGCAGTGGCTAAATGGGCAGCGAATAAGCGAGCCCGCAAGTTGGCCCGCTTGGCGAAAATTGCGCAGGGCGCGGCTGAACAGTCACACCGGACGATGATTCCTAGTGTGAGCTACGCAACGGATTTAAACCAGTTGTTAGCACACGTGTCATATGATACCGGGGTCGTAGCGTGGGAGGAATCAGCCAAACAAGGTGAGAGCAGCCAACTGGTGCAGACGTTAAAAACGATGACCGCACCACAACGACTGCTGGCGATTTTTGGTCCTGAAGGGGGCTTGGCACCACAAGAAGTGGCGACATTACAAACTGCTGGTATCACGGCAGTGGGCCTGGGCCCACGAATCATGCGGGCCGAAACGGCACCCCTCTACTTGCTAAGTAGCGTTTCTTTTTGGTGCGAACTAGTGTAATTTTGCGGTTGGTGGTGTACAATAAATAATCATAGTCATTTAGCAATAAAGCGTAAGCGAGGGAGTTAGTTTGACGGAAAAAATTCGTAAGTTTAATGGCCAGTATTGGCTGATTGCGCTTGTCGTTGGGGTGATGATACCATGGTTGCTACGATTTACGAGTATTAGCCGGTTTCATCAGATTGTATGGCTACTCTTTGTAGTTGACTTTGTGCTGGCAGCAGTCGTTGGCTGGTGGATTCGTCGGACTGAACGGACGGGCTGGTTAGTCTGGCTATTCCCAGTGGGCTGTTTTGTCGGGCTCTATCTATTTTTCCCAACGTATGTCTATTACTTAGCGTTAGTTGATTTAGGCATATCCTACTTAGCATATGGGTTAACTGGTCCCCACGCGAGTTTGCGTTAAAACGGTTGTCAAGGCACGTTGGGTGGGAACCTCACGTGCCTTTTATTAAATAGAATCTTTGTGGAAGTCGTGGTGATAAAATGCCCAAACAACCTACCTGGACTGCCCAGGATGTCCTGGACATGGTTCAAAAGTATATGAATAGTGATCACGTCGCGTTAGTTAAACGGGCGTGTGATTTTGCAACTTATGTGCATAAGGATCAGTATCGCCAATCTGGTGAGCCGTATATTATGCATCCGATTCAAGTTGCTGGTATCTTAGCTGAATTGAAGATGGATCCTGAAACCGTCGCTTCGGGTTTCTTACACGACGTTGTGGAAGATACTGGTGTTACTTTAGGAGACGTTGAAGAACTGTTTGGTCATGACGTGGCCGTTATTGTTGACGGGGTCACCAAGCTGGGTAAGATTCGGTACAAATCCAACAAAGAACAGCTTGCTGAAAATCACCGTAAATTATTGTTGGCGATGTCTAAAGATATTCGAGTCATGATTGTCAAATTAGCTGATCGCTTGCATAATATGCGGACGTTGCAGCATTTGCGGCCCGATAAACAGCGGCGAATTGCAAATGAAACGTTGGAAATTTACGCCCCCATTGCCGATCGATTAGGGATCAGCACGATTAAATGGGAACTAGAAGATATTTCACTACGTTATTTGAATCCTCAACAGTATTATCGCATTGTCCACTTGATGAATTCGCGGCGTGAGGATCGTGAAAAGTACATCGAGATTGCCATTCAAGACATTCAAAAGGCGCTTCATGATCTGGAACTACCAGAAGCTGAAATTTATGGTCGTCCGAAGCATATCTATTCAATTTATAAGAAAATGCGGGACAAACACAAACAGTTTAGCCAACTTTACGATCTGCTGGCAATTCGAGTGGTCGTGGATTCAATCAAGGACTGTTATGCGGTTTTAGGTGCGATTCACACACAATGGAAGCCCATGCCGGGGCGTTTTAAAGATTATATTGCGATGCCCAAGACCAATATGTATCAATCCTTGCATACCACGGTGGTTGGTCCTGAAGGTAAGCCCCTCGAAATACAGATCCGGACGTTTGAAATGCACCGGGTCGCTGAATACGGGGTCGCAGCACACTGGGCGTATAAGGAAGGTAAACGCGACGAGGTCCAAGAGACTCAGTCGGGCAACAAGTTGAACTTAGTCAAAGAAATCATTGAGCTACAGGATGAAAGTAAGGACGCTGCCGACTTTATGGAGGGCGTCAAGGGCGACCTCTTTAGTGACCGGGTCTATGCTTTTACGCCCAAGGGTGACGTGACAGAATTACCAAAGGGCGCTGGACCACTGGATATGGCATATTCGATCCATACGGAAGTGGGTAACCATACGACTGGTGCGAAAGTCAATGGCAAGATTGTTCCATTGGATTACCAAATCAAAAATGGTGATATCGTGGATATTTTAACGTCCACTAGTTCAACTGGTCCTAGCCGTGATTGGCAGAAATTAGTCTATACGCGGCGGGCCCGTAATAAAATTAAACAGTTCTTTCGCAATGCTGACCGTGAGGAAAACATCATTACGGGTCGTGATTTGCTTGAGAAGCAGCTACGTGATTTAGAGTTTAATCCAAAAGAAATCATGACTAAGGACAAGGTGACGGCGGTCGCTCAAAAGATGCACTACGGTAGTGAGGATGATTTGTTCGCGGCCTTGGGGTTTGGTGACGTCCAACCGGTAGGGATTGCTAACCGGTTAACGAGTGATGTTCGTAAACAGCGCGAGGCTAATCGGCAGCGTGAACGTGAGGAGGCCATTTTGGCAGACTCTACGGAAGCGCCAGCGAAGAAGAAATCGAAAGATCATCATAATGAGGATCAGGAGAAGCAGGATCGGAAGCGGCAAAAGGTCTCATCTTCTGGTGGGGTGATTATTCAAGGCGTCGACAACTTACTCGTACGTCTAAGTCATTGCTGTTCTCCAATTCCGGGTGATGAGATTGTTGGTTATATTACGAAGGGGCGCGGTGTTTCGGTTCACCGTGTTGATTGTCCGAACGTTAAGAGCGCAGAAGCAAATGGTGAACGGTTGATTGATGTTCAGTGGGAGAATCCCGAGGGTGACCGAACGAACTACAATTCTGATTTGGAAATTCAAGGTTATAACCGTAATGGCATGCTCAACGATGTGTTGAAAGTTATCAATAATCACACGAAATTTTTGACCAATGTCAACGGTAAGGTCGATCACAACAAGATGGTCATTATTAGTGTTTCGTTGGGGGTTCGCAACTTGGAACATCTCCAACGAATCATTGACAGTCTGAAAAATGTTCAGGATCTTTACGTTGTCGAACGGAAAATGTTTTAGGAGGCTTCCATGCGAGTCATTGTTCAGCGGTCACAGCAGGCACAAGTTAGTATTGATGGGAAAGTTCGGGGCACGATTGACCACGGTTTCGTCCTATTGGTTGGTTTTCAAGATGGCGACGGTCAAGCCGAATTGGATTACATCGCGCATAAGATTTTAAACCTCCGCGTTTTTAGTGACGCAGATGGAAAAATGAATTTGAATATTCAACAAGTCGGTGGAGCAATCTTGTCGATATCGCAGTTTACGTTATACGCGGAGACGCGCCATGGTAATCGACCAAGTTTTACAGCGGCGGGTAATCCTGAATTGGCTAGCAAATTGTATGATACATTTAATCAGCAATTAGCTGCCAGTGGCGTGACTGTTGCGACTGGTGAATTTGGTGCCGATATGCAAGTTTCCTTGGTTAACGATGGGCCGGTCACGATTTGTTATGATACTGATCAACGTTGAAGTAAAAGCTGAAAGACCAATCCGGTACTTTCAGCTTTTTGGCTATTACAATTATTAGCGGGAGTGAATGAGATGCGTGAGTTTTTATGGGACCTCGATGGAACCTTGTTAGATACTTATCCAGCCATGGTCCAAGCTTTCCAAAAAGCAGTTGCCGAGTTAGGTGGGACTATTCCGGCTGATACAACGTACCAGCTGATGCGGCAACAGTCAGTTGGTTATGCGGAAAGAATGGTTGCGGCTCAGTATGGTTGGGATTGGCATGATTTACGGGCGGGCTATCAACGTTGGGAGCCACAATTACAGCATGCACCGGCCGCCTTTGCGGGTGCTCAAGCGGTGCTTGAAAAAGTTATCGCAGTTGGTGGTCACAATTATTTGATGACCCATCGTGACGAAAGCGCACAAGCCTATTTACAACGAGCGGGTTTAGCCCAATATTTCACAGATGCGGTCACGGCTGCTCAGCCATTCCCACGTAAACCTGATCCAGCTGCGTTGAATTATTTATTGAATAAACACCAGGTCGACTGTCAACGCGCCGTTATGGTGGGTGATCGCAACTTGGACATCGATGCCGGTCACAATGCTGGGATTGCCGGATATTTATTTGATATTGACCGCCTGATTACGGTGACTAGTGCCCCGGAAGTTCAAGTTACGGATTTAAACGACTTATTGACCTTTGTCGACTAGTCTAGACACTCGAAATATTGTGATAACTGATGATTGTAGCTAAAAAATTATATACAAGCCTCGCGACCCGTACAGCTCATTGAGAGGATTCGGTCACGAGGCTTGTATTAATATTGCATGAGGATTCGGTCAACGGCTGGTCCGTATGTTTCACCAAACAGGTTCAGGTGGGCCAGTAAATAATAGAGTTGGTAGCTTGGTAGGCGGTCTTGCATACCGGGCGCAACCGGGTAGGCCGCTTGGTAGGCCTGATAAAAATCAGCATCAAAACCACCAAAAATCGTCGTCATGGTCAGATCCATCTCTCGGTCACCGTAAAACACGTCGGGATCGATCAAAACGGGTGTACCGGTCGTGTCAAATAAGTAATTACCTGACCACAAATCGCCATGTAACAGGCTTGGTTTTACCGTATGCATGTGGGAATCTTGCAACAGTTGTTGTCGTAAGCGGTGATAATGTATTTCACGCGTTTCTGACCATAAATGGTTCTCCTTAGCCAAATTGACTAATACATCTAAACGTTGTTGTGTATAGAAAGTTGCCCAATCAGTCTGCCAATGATTAATTTTCGGTAACTTGCCAGCTGTGAAGTCGTGGTCAAGACCAAATTGGGCGTGGTGTTGATGGTGAACTTTGGCGACAGCCGCTCCCAGTGCGGACTGACTGCCAGTCCCGGTCGCTAGCCAATCTAATAAGAGATAACCGTCTGTGGCAATCGTGCCACTGGCGATGACACGCGGTGTCTTAGTCACTGCACCAAGTAGTCGCAATCCAGCGACTTCGTGGTCAAAGAAAGTAACGTCGTTGTGCGGCTGGACCTTTAAAAAATATTGGTGATGACGGGTGATGATTTGAAAGGCCGCGTTGATGTCGCCACCGCTCACTGGTTGCACTTGCTGAATGTCAGTGAGTGGTAGTTGTGCGAGCCAAGTTTTTGTTAAGTGCATGTTAACTCCTCCTTGCTGCGATGTTAAATACGGTTACCATCACTGTAACGCAATTAATTGTTATTAACAATTAGTGGCGTTGATCCGTAAGAGTGTGAAATGAGGTTAGACGTCCGGTACGGAGCTAAAGTGCAGGCAAATAGACGGTTATTTAGGTAAACCGCGTCAGTTGATATGCGATTCATCGATTGAATAGTCGCGAAAAGTGGCCGTTATCCCAGTCACTGGAATAACGGCCACTTTCAAAGACTTCATGCTGACTGCATTATTATTGATTGGCGAAGTAGGTACTCAATCCGGCGTAAACCGCGTGCGCTACTTCTTGAGGGTACTTTTTAGAACTGATCGTCTTGAAGTCCGACTTATCATTAATATAACCCAGTTCCATCAATACTGATGGTCGTGAATTATCACGAATGACCAGAAAGTCACCGAAGTCCGTTCCTTTACTAGGAATTGGCAAGGTCGAGACGTTATTGTTTAACGCCTTGGCTAGTGCTAGTGAGGTTGACTTATGATAGTAATAGGTCGTGATCCCAGAAGCCGTGTTTTTTTCTGGTGAGCTGTCAAAGTGGAAGCTGATGAAGGCGTCTGCATGAAGCTTGTTTGCGATTGCGGGACGCGCACTCAGGCCGACGTATTCATCTGAATCACGGGTTAAAACAACGTGTGCGCCAGCAGCCCGGAGCTTTTTAGCTACAGCTTTAGCGACCCGTAACGTGTACGTTTTTTCCATCTTGCCCTTGCTCGAGAGCGCCCCGGAATCAGAACCGCCGTGTCCGGGATCTAAAACGATGGTGGCTTCAGAGATTTTGGTGGTTTTAGTCAACTGACTGTTATGTTCGTTGACTAACCAACTAGCAATCCAGCCGAATTTATGATCCGCATAACGGACGTATAGCCAATTATTTTTGCGTTTCATAATGTGGACCTTGGTGCCCTTAGACGTAGCGTCCTCGATCGCATAACTCATGCCTGGACCGCTACGAATATTGACGTTGGCAATGTTAACAGTCGCAGTGTTATTAGTCGCTAATAGCACTACAAAGCCAATCACTAGGCCGATAAAAATAACCGTGACTGTGATTTGACGCCAAAATTGTTTTAAAACTTGCATGCTCTGTCACCAACTAGATTTAAGATAATTGCAATTTGAAGTGCTGCAAATAGTATACCAAAAAAACAGCTGACCGACGAAATCTTGAGATAATTTTAACTAGAATCGTTGACTTTTAAGTGATTTTCGTGTAACTTTAACCATATATTAATCAATCGACCGCAGAGAAAGTAAGAGCATTGTACGCCACTATAACCAGAGACCGGTAGTGCTGAGAATTCCGGATAGTGCGCAATGAGGAGACGCTTTTGAGGTGAACGGCAGCGTTCCGCCTGTGATTACAGACGTTATCAATTAGTACTCAAAAAGGTGGTACCGCGCTAATAGCGCCCTTGGTAAATAATCAAGGGCGCTTTTTTTGTCGATTGCAATCAAGGGAGGAACTATTAATGAGATATCAACGGCCTAAAGGCACCGCCGACATTTTGCCTGGCGATAGTGAAAAGTGGCAATACGTTGAAGCAACGGCTCGTGCCGTCTTCAAGACTTATCAATTCAAAGAGATCCGGACACCGATGTTTGAAAATTTCGAGGTCTTCTCACGTTCAGCGGGGGATACTTCTGATATTGTGACGAAGGAAATGTACGATTTTCATGACAAGGGTGACCGGCACATTACGCTCCGCCCAGAAGGAACTGCCGGCGTCGTCCGGGCGTTCGTTGAAAATAAGTTGTACGGTCCGCAAGTTCTCAAACCATACAAGGTTTATTACATGGGACCAATGTTCCGTTATGAACGGCCCCAATCAGGTCGGTTACGTGAGTTCCATCAATTAGGCGTGGAAGCTTTTGGTAGTGAAAGTGCTGCCCTAGACGTTGAAGTAATTGCAATGGGCTATAACTTACTTAAAACCTTTGGCTTGACTGATTTGAAACTGGTCATCAACACGTTGGGTGATCAACAAACGCGTGATGATTACCGACAAGCCTTGATTGATTATTTGGAACCACACTTTGATGAATTGAGTGATGACTCCAAGGAACGGTTACACAAGAATCCATTGCGGGTTTTAGATAGTAAGGCACCGGAAGATCAACAATTTGTGGCCGATGCACCATCGATTTTAGATTACTTGTCTCCGGAAGCTCAAGCGCATTTTGATCAAACTAAGACGTATTTAGATGCATTAGCAATTCCGTACGAGATTGATGCCACGATGGTCCGGGGATTAGATTATTATAACCATACGATTTTTGAAATTATGACCCACTCAAAAGCGTTAGGCAAGGGCTACACGACGATCTGTGCTGGGGGTCGTTACAACGGATTGGTTAAGGAATTAGGTGGCCCTGAAGTTTCGGGTGTTGGCTTTGGCCTGGGTGTTGAACGACTATTAGTGTTGATGGATGCTGAAAACATTGCGGTACCAACTGATGATCAGTTGGACGTCTATGTTGTGGGAATTGGCGACACTGCTAGTGCTACGACTTTGAAGCTGGTACAGGCATTACGGGCAGCCGGTTATAAGGCCGAACGGGATTACTTGGATCGCAAGCCTAAAGCTCAGTTCAAGAGTGCTGATCGCTTGAATGCCCGTTACACGATGACGGTGGGCGAAACCGAGCTGGCTGATCAGGTCGTTAACTTGAAGGCTATGGCTACTGGTGAGGAAACCAAGGTTGCGATGGCGGACATCTATCAAGATGCTCATCAAGTTTTAGATAAGTAGTGTGAACGGCAAGTTTGCCGATTTATAAGGAGGAAGCGTTTATGAAACGGACCACATATGCGGGTCTCATCAATGAGGATTATTTAGGCCAAACGGTCACTTTACAAGGTTGGGTACAAAAACGCCGCGACCTTGGGAGTTTGATTTTTATTGATTTACGGGACCGTGAAGGAATTGTGCAATTAGTCTTTAGTCAGGAATTTTCAGCGGATGCTTTGGCGGTAGCAGATCAGTTACGGGGCGAATACGTCATTGAAGTGCAAGGAACCGTTGTTAATCGGAATGCTGACGCTGTTAATGACCGCATGAAGACTGGTAAAGTTGAAGTTGAGATTCACGATGCCAAAATCTTAAATAAGGCGAAAACCCCGCCATTTTATATTCAAGATGACATTAACGTATCAGATGAATTGCGCTTGAAGTACCGTTACTTGGACTTGCGTCGGCCAGAAATGCAACGTGGATTGAAAATTCGTAATGGCATCACCCAAGCAGTTCATAGCTATTTTGATGCCAACGGGTTCTATGATATTGAAACGCCGTTCTTAACGAAGTCGACGCCAGAAGGGGCCCGGGATTACTTAGTGCCTTCGCGGGTCTATCAAGGGCATTTTTACGCGTTACCACAATCACCACAACTCTTTAAGCAATTGCTGATGGGGGCCGGTTTTGATCGCTACTATCAAATTGCACGCTGTTTCCGTGATGAAGATTTGCGGGGTGACCGTCAGCCTGAATTTACCCAGATTGATATGGAGACATCCTTCTTAACGGCTGAAGAAATTCAGTCCTATACTGAAGGCTTGATTAAGCAAGTCATGAAGGACGTCAAGGGTGTTGACATCAAGACGCCGTTTACGCGGATGACTTGGCAAGAAGCTATGGACCGTTTTGGTTCTGAAAAGCCGGATGTGCGCTTTGGTATGGAACTCAAAGACATGGGCGCGGCCGTTTCTAACGCCGGTTTTAAAGTCTTTGATAATGCACTCGCTAATGGTGGCCTGGTCAAGGCGATTGCAGTTCCTGGCGGTGCTGATCAATATTCTAGAAAGCAAATCGATGCGTACACGGAGTACGTTAAACGGTTTGGGGCTAAGGGCTTAGCTTGGATGAAGGTCACTGACGACGGCTTTAGTGGTCCCGTTGCGAAATTCTTCAAGAACGATGGTGACTTTGAAGCCATTACGAGTGCTGCTGCTGCTAAACCAGGCGACTTATTATTGTTTGCCGCCGACAGTTTCAAAGTAGTTTCTGACACGCTGGGTTACTTACGGACCGCGATTGCTAAGGAACTTGACTTGATTGATCAAGATCAATACGCTTACCTATGGGTCGTTGACTGGCCATTGTTTGAATATGATGAAGGCATCGAGCGCTGGGTACCAGCCCACCATCCATTCACAATGCCCAATGAAGAAGATGTTCATTACTTGAATGATGGCGAAGATCCACACAAAGCCCATGCACAATCATATGATATCATCTTGAATGGTTATGAACTCGGGGGCGGGTCGATTCGGATTCATACCCGCGAATTACAAGAAAAGATGTTCAAGGCATTGGACTTCACTAAGGAACGAGCCCAAGAACAATTTGGGTTCTTACTGGATGCCCTTGACATGGGCTTCCCGCCTCATGGTGGCTTAGCAATCGGGTTAGACCGGTTCGCGATGTTATTATCAGGTAACGACAACATTCGTGAAGTGATCGCCTTCCCTAAGAATTCCAAGGCGTCAGAACCAATGACCAATGCACCATCGCGGGTTTCTGACCAGCAACTAGCTGATTTGGATTTGAATATTACCAATCCCGTAACGGATGATGAACCAACCGAATAAAAATATTAAGAGCGTCCAGGAATGGACGTTCTTTTTAATTAGTGTTAAATTTATATTAATATTTAATTGGAGGAATTCTCATGGAAACAGCAATTTTTGCGGGTGGATGTTTTTTGGTGCATGGTTCAGCCTTTTGATAGTCAACCCGGAATCGACAGTGTTGTCTCGGGTTATACTGGTGGACACACGAAAAATCCCACTTACGAAGACGTCAAAGCGCATACGACGGGTCATACTGAAGCTGTCAAAATTACGTTTGATCCCGATATCATTAGTTACACGGAATTAATCAATATTTATTGGCATCAAACGGATCCTACTGATGCAATGGGGCAATTTCAAGATCGTGGTGATAATTATCGGCCGGTCATTTTTGTGAATGGTCCAGAACAACGGCGGATCGCGGAAGCGTCTAAACGGGCATTACAGGTGAGCGAACGATTTAGTAAACCAATTGTAACGGCGATTGAGGATGCCAAACCATTTTATCCAGCCGAGGCACGCCACCAACGCTTTTATAAAAATAATCCAGTGGTATTTGCGGAACAAGAAGCGGGTGGCCGCGCTGATTTCATCGCCGAGCAGTGGGCCGATGCACCTAAAGTGGACTAAGCGTGAGTTGCTGGTCATCGCGATAGGTGTGATCTAACAATAACTATCGTAGCGGGGCTCGTTCTGGAATTTAGTCGGATTGATTAATGGGAGTTTGCTGAGAAACGTGAGACTTTTAGCAGAATACTGCAAAAGACCGGCCGTTTGCAAATCGGCGTGTTACAATAACGAAAGCAAAAACGTAAAGGAGCACATTTAATTCATGGATGATTTTCAGCAGTTATCCAAACACCATCGTGATGTTGTGAAAGCGTCAACTGCTTTTATATACGCCATTTTAGTTTCCATTGCCATGAACTACTTTTGGACGCCGGGGCATATTTATTCTTCAGGGATCACTGGGCTTGCGCAATTGATCAATAGTTTGATGAGCAAGTTTCTTCCCGTTCAGATTTCAACTGCGGCGTTACTGTTTATTTTGAATGTTCCAATGTTCATTATTGCGTGGCGATCGATTGGGCATAAGTTTACGTTGTATACGTTCTTAGCTGTTACGCTATCTAGTATTATGATTAAACTGATTGCCCCAGTTGGTTTGACCCATGACCCCATCATTTGTGCGATTTTTGGGGGTGCTGTTAATGGTTTCGGGACCGGAACGGCCCTCAAAAATGGGATTTCAACCGGTGGACTCGATATTATCGGTATCGTGTTACGCCGTAAAACGGGTCGCAGTATTGGGACGATTAACATGGCGTTCAACTCGATCATTGTCATTGCGGCTGGCTTTGTTTACGGGTGGCCATATGCCTTTTATTCCGCACTCGGATTGTTTGTGAATGGTCGGGTCATGGATATGACGTATACGCGCCAACAGAAGATGCAAGTGATGATTATTACGAGTCGCCCTAAAACGGTGATTGATAGCGTTCAAAATCGGATTCGTCGTGGCGTTACCATCGTGCACAACGCTGAAGGTGCTTATCAACATGATGATAAAACGATTTTATTTACAGTCATCACGCGTTACGAAATGGGCGAGTTGAAGGCGGCCATGGCCGAATCTGACCCGCACGCTTTCGTTAGCATTTCAGATACGGTCAAGATTCTCGGTCACTTTTATGAACCGAAGCCTTGATGAATTTATCAGATTAAAAGTGTTTGCAAACAGGACTTTCGGGACTTGTTTGCAAGCACTTTTTGATTAGGCGTTCGGGGACGACTTTTACACCACTATTAATAGTGACCCGACTAGCCGAAGTGTGGGCATCTGTTATATAATACAAGCATTGTGTTATTGCTGGATCATAAGTCCATATCAGTTAGACCCAGAGCTAATGAACAACTAATGGGGAACAGACTTGAAAAATAGTTGTTTATATTTAGTGGACGAAGGCAGACGGCTCAAGTAAGTTGACGCCAATCTGAACTTTTTAAGTGTAATTGAGCTGGCACATTTTTGATTGTCACGTAGGGCACGCTTTACCAATAATTAATGATGAAATGAAAGGATGGCCAGTGTGAAGAAAGTAATTTATGTCTGGCTGGTGCGAGTTGTATCGTGGCTAGCGCACTTTAGCAAAAATGATCAGGTGATTTATTTGATGAGCTTTGCGGACAATTTGGATTTTATTCAGCAGTTGAACCAGCGCGTTCCCGGGCGCTTGACTGTTTATTACTTGCCGAGTGCAGCCACCGGGGCGGCACAACTGGCACAGGCGGGAATTGCGACACGACCGTTTCATGATTCAGTTCGATTTGCCTTGACGGGAATTCCCGTCATTACCCGGGCAGCGGACGTTTATCTTGATAATTATTATGGCTTTACCGCTGGCTTGACGCGGCAGGCCCCACAACGACTGATTCAACTCTGGCATGCTGCTGGCGCGGTCAAAACATTTGGTTGGGGTGATCCACAGACGGCACAGCGGCCCGCAGATGATCGGCGTCGGTTTCAGACCGTGTATGATCAGATTACTGATTACGTGGTTGGTTCTGAGAAGATGGGAGCGATTTTTGCAGCGAGTTATCACGTCCCACAGACGCGGATGCGGGTCTTGGGATATCCTCGTTCGGATCGGTATTGTAAGTCCGACTGGGTGATGCAAACCGCAACGGCCATTTATCAGAAGCATCCGGCGTTTAAACAACAGGAAGTTATTTTGTATGCGCCGACTTATCGAGCCGGGGTCCAATTTGCGTTGCCGGCTGATTTTAAGCAATTAAAGTTGCGGCCCGACCAACACTTGATTATTAAGTTACATCCCCATTTGGCCGAGCAGGAACGTGATTTGCAAGCCCGTTACCCGGACCTAGTGACATTGGTACCTGAGTTTAGTACCGATGAATTGTTGACGGTCGCTAATACGTTGGTCAGTGACTACTCCTCAGTTGTGTTTGACTACGCGTTGTTACCAAATTGTCAAAAAATCGTTTTTTATGTCTTTGACTGGGACCACTATGAGCAAGAAGTGGGCCTGCAAGCTGATTTTAGGGACTGGGCGCCGGGACCATTAGTCCGGACGGTGGTGGACTTGAATCATGTCCTAGCAATGCCGGGTGCGCCGTTACAGTTAACCCAGTTTAATCAGTTATGGAATACGCGTAATGACGGTCATGCGATTGAGCGGACCTTGGCGTACTTTTATCCACGGGTGACCACAACCGCTTAGAATAACTTGACAGATTTATTTGGATAATGAGTGATCATGCCGGTATCATATGTATCCGGCAACTTTAAGGTATGACAGGAATTAGTAAACTTGCGAAAAGGATGGGACTACAATGCTTAGATTAGGTTCACATGTTTCGATGAAGGCACCCGACATGTTGCTCGGATCTGCCAATGAGGCGGCAAGTTACGGCGCCAACACATTTATGATCTATACGGGCGCACCCCAAAATACACGGCGTAAACCAATTGACGAACTGAAAATTGACGAAGCACAGCCGATAATCGAGGCTCATGACCTCCGGCAGATCGTCGTACATGCCCCATACATCATTAATTTAGGTAATACGAAAAAGCCGGGTTATTTTGAGTTTGCAACGGACTTTCTCTATCAAGAGATCCAGCGTGCAGATGCCGTTGGCGCAACACAATTAACGCTCCATCCGGGAGCACATATTGGTGCCGGAGCGAATGTTGCCATTACGCAGATCATCAAGGGACTGAACGCGGTTATTCGGCCAGAGCAGCATGTTCAAATCGCGCTAGAAACGATGGCTGGCAAAGGAACTGAAGTTGGCCGGACGTTTGAAGAACTCGCGCAGATGATCGATGGGGTGACTTATAATGAAAAGTTATCGGTTACCTTTGATACTTGTCATACTAGTGATGCCGGTTACGCGATTAAGGACGATTTCGACGGTGTCCTGAATGAATTTGATCATGTGATTGGGCTGGATCGTTTGAAAGTGATCCATCTCAATGATTCTAAGAATCCTCAAGGTGCTCACAAGGACCGGCACACGAATATCGGTATGGGAACGATTGGCTTTGATACTTTGAATAAGGTCGCCCATCATCCGCAATTGCCAGACATCAGCAAGATTTTAGAAACGCCGTATGTCGGGGAAGATAAGAAACATCAATTGCCACCCTATAAGTATGAGATTGCAATGCTTCGGGCCGGGCAGTTTAATCCGCATTTGATTGAAGATATTGAACAGCAACGTTAATGAGAATTGAACGATAATCGCTAGTCGGTTGTCGTTTTTTGTTTTAGAAGGAGGAAAATGACGATGCAATTAAAAAAACAGCGGCTGTTAGTGATTGGTGGTACTTCGGGTTTCGGTATGGCAATTGCTCGCCAAGCCTTACAGGAAGGCGCCGATGTCCATATTATCGGTCATACGGCGGCGCACGTAACAGCTGCCATCACCCAATTAGGCCCATCAGACCATTTGACTGGAACGGCGTTAGACGCAAAAAATCTGGCGCAACTAAAAACTTTTTTTGCAGCTCAGCCCGCATTTGACCACGTCGTCTCAATGTTAGGTGGTGCAATGGGTGGGGGATTCTTAGACAATTCGATTGCAGCGATTCGGCAGACGGTTGAAGATAAATTTTTTGCGAATCTGCAAGTGGCCCAATTAGCCAGCCACCATCTTAACCAACACGGTTCGCTGATTTTCACTTCGGGTGCTGGTGGGCGGCCAGATAATGCCTCCGGAGCGATTATTGGCAATCAAGCCATTAATACGATGGTTGTTGGACTTGCCGTAGAGTTGGCGCCTGACTATCGCGTCAATGCAGTTGCACCGACTTGGACGCCGACTGGTCTTTGGCGCCAACTATCGGACGCACAATTGGCGGCCCAGGCTGCGACCGTCAGTGCTGGTAATCCCTTGAAACGCGTGGCAACGCCCGCCGAAGTCGCGTCGGCGTATGTTTATTTGATGCAAAATGAGTTTATGACTGGGCAAGTGTTGCACGTTGACGGTGGTGTCGAGCTCGTGTGAGTGACACGACTGATGATTAGTAGCTGACCTAATTAATGATAAGAAAAATGATGCAAAAAAGCGCGCGCTGACCGTTAGAAGGTGGCACGCGCTGATTGTCAGGAAAACTTAGGCGGCATCGGTGAGTTGGCAATTAGTGATACTAGCCATTGTTAGTGTCGTCAGTATTCAAGCTTTCGGTAATTAAAGTGGCGGTTTCTTCGATTGACTTATTAGCGACATTGATAACTAAACACCCAATCTTTTTGAAGATCTTGTCGGCGTATTCCAACTCGGCTTTAATTTTATCCGTGTTGGAATACATGGTGTCGGGATTAAGCCCATATTGGACCATTCGCTGCCGGCGAATATCGTTTAACTTTTCAGGATCGTTAGTTAGGCCAAAAATCTTTTTCGGATCAACTTTCCAAATTTCGTCAGGAATTTGAGCCTGAGGAACTAGTGGCAAGTTGGCGACTTTCAGGTTACGATTAGCTAAGTAGAGTGACAGGGGAGTCTTAGAGGTCCGGGAGACACCCAGTAAGACCACGTCGGCCTCTAAAAAGCCACTCGGATTCTTACCATCATCGTAAGTGACCGCAAATTCGATCGCGTTGATCCGGTCGAAGTAGTTGGTGTTTAACGCGTGTACGGTACCGGGGTGATTGGACGGTTGGACGTGCGTAATCTGTGAAAAAGTATCTAAAGCTGGTGTAATGACGTCATAATAAGGCAACTCGTGCGCTTCGCAAAATTGGTTAACGATTTGGCTGAGCCGGCGATCGACAAACGTATGAAAGATGGCGGCGTGTTCCTTCAGTGCCTGCGACAAAACCGTCTGGAGCAGTGAGTCGGTGCGGACAAATGGGAAACGCTGATAGCGAATGTCATAGTCGGAGAATTGTGCAGCGGCAGCTAAGGCCACGTTATGAGCTGTTTCACCGATGGAATCAGATAAAATAAAGACTTTAATTGCTGACATAGAATAACCTCATTTCGGTTCGATAATAGTCTTAGTGTAGCATAGCTGGCGGGGGATGAAAACGATTTACTGTCCGAACTGACGTTGCTTTTAACGATTTATTTTAAGGAAATTGTAAACTTTGGTTGACGGCCTTTTTCAATTTATGTATAATTTACTAGAACAGTTGCGTTATGTGTAAGTATGCATAATTTAACGGTTACTTTTTGAGCTCGGAGGGAGGGAATTTAACATGGCAAAAACAGTCGTTCGTAAAAACGAATCTCTTGATGATGCTCTTCGTCGCTTTAAGCGTACCGTTTCAAAGAGTGGTACTTTACAAGAATACCGCAAACGGGAATTCTACGAAAAACCAAGTGTGAAGAAGAAGTTAAAATCTGAAGCAGCACGTAAGCGTAAGAACCGTCGTCGTTTCAAGTAATTAGTATTGATTACTAATGACCTAACGAGGAGGGAAAACCAATGAGTTTAATCGATACACTCAATGGTGATCTAAAAGCTGCGATGAAGGCACGCGATAAGCAAGCCCTCAGCGTTATACGGATGCTTAAGTCAGCATTGATGAATGAACAAATTAATGTTGGCCATGATTTAACGGCTGATGAGGAAGTAAGCGTGCTCTCACGTGAACTGAAACAACGGCGCGAATCATTAAGTGAATTCGAAAATGCGGGTCGTCAAGATTTAGTCGACGGCGTTAAAGCAGAAATTGCAATTGTTGAGCAGTACATGCCAAAACAATTGTCGGACGAAGAAGTTCAACAGATTGTTGCTGACACCATTCAACAAGTCGGAGCTACTGGTAAAGGTGACTTTGGCAAGGTGATGGGGGCAGTGATGCCAAAACTTAAAGGTCAGGCGGATGGCAAGCTGATCAACCAAACAGTTAAATCATTATTGAATTAACGGTTAACCGGAGAAATTTTTCTCCGGTTTTTTTGTTTCTTCTGGTTGATCAGAAATGCAGTACCGGTTGTTCAGATTAAGTATCAGCAATGGGTGCAGGGACTGATCTAACTGGGCTTACGTTGATTGATAGCGGGCCAATTTAATCGCTCGAAAGAAAAATGCTGTTCAGAAAATCGTTGTCGAATGCCGAGGCGTCCTTGTACTGGTTCGATGGGGGCTTTTATGCTATGATTAACTAACAAATACCTGCTGAAATCAGCGTGGTTATCACGCTAACTGCGGGTGCCATTATTAAATAATGGTGATTAAATCTGTCAATAAAGGAGTCCATGTTTTTGACCGAAAACTCAAAATATGAACAAAAATTTCTCATTGCCGATCCGGCCCAGTCAGTCGCGTTATTAGGACCAGAAGACGCCCACTTAGCTTTGCTTGAGGATGGGTTACACGTTCAATTGCACGTGTTTGGGGATCAAATGACGATCAGCAGTGATGACGAGGTTGCTGTTCATAATACGCAAGCAGTACTAGATAATTTAACGAGTTTAATTAAACAAGGTATTCAGATTGGGGCGCCAGATGTTATTAGTGCTATTAAGATGGTCAACCGGGGGACTTTGGATTACTTTAAAGACCTCTATTCAGAGACCTTAATTAAGGACAATCGTGGACGGCCCATTCGTGTCAAAAACTTTGGTCAGCGGCAGTATGTGCAAGCCGTTGCTAAAAGTGATATTACGTTTGGTATTGGTCCAGCTGGGACTGGGAAGACCTATCTTGCCGTTGTGATGGCAATTGCAGCCTTAAAACGGGGCGATGTCGAGAAGCTGATTTTGACGCGGCCAGCGGTTGAAGCTGGTGAGAGTCTTGGCTTTCTACCTGGTGATTTAAAGGAAAAAGTCGATCCGTACCTGCGGCCGATTTATGATGCGTTGTACGATATTTATGGCGCTGAACATACGCAGCGCTTAATGGATCGTGGTATCATCGAAATCGCACCGCTGGCTTATATGCGGGGACGGACGCTTGACCATGCGTTCGTCATCTTGGATGAAGCACAGAATACGACGAATGCCCAGATGAAGATGTTTTTGACGCGGCTAGGTTTCGGTGCCAAGATGATTGTTAATGGTGATATCTCACAAATTGATTTACCACACCATACTAAGAGTGGCTTGATTCAAGCCGAACAGATTTTGGGCGGCATTAGCAATGTCGCGTTCGTTAAATTTACGGCGGATGATGTGGTCAGAAATCCGGTCGTTGCCAAGATTATTACGGCGTACGACCGTGTGGAACAACGCTAGGGGGCACTTATGGATTTAGAATTATACGACCAAACAACAACGGGAGCGCAGCCAGAACAGTTGCAATTGATTCGGGATTTAATTGATCTTGCTGGTCAGACGTTAAAGTTACGGGATGATACCGAGGTCTCGGTGACCCTGATGAATAACGATGCTATTCAAAAAATCAATGAACAGTATCGGGGTGTCGATCGTCCAACTGATGTTATTAGTTTTGCGATGCACGACGATGACGAGGATGATTTGATTGTGATGGATCCGGAGATGGCGGCGGAAATGCCACTAAATCTCGGGGATATTATGATATCAGTTGATAAGGTTAGCGAACAAGCCGCTTTTTTGAACCATTCGGAGGCGCGCGAGCTAGGTTACTTGGTCGTTCACGGCTTTTTACATTTAAATGGGTATGATCATCTTCAGCCAGCGGATGAAACCGAAATGTTTACATTGCAACGCCAGATTCTGGACGCTTATGGCCTCGAAAAATAGACCAGATCGGCTACAGGTTGGCAAAAATCACTCGTTTTGGCAGTCCTGGCTACACGCGTGGACTGGGCTTAAAACGGTTGTGATTGAAGAACGTAATATGCGAACACACCTTGTACTGGGGGCGGTGGCCTTGTTTGCTGGCTGGTGGGTTCACTTGAGCGTTAACGAATGGCTGTGGCTAGCATTAGCGATTTTTCTGGTCATCTTATGTGAAATTAACAATACGATTGCAGAAAACCTGTCCGATATGATCACTGGGCCTAATTTCAGTCCCCTAGCTAAAAAAATTAAGGACATTGCGGCTGGTGCGGTAGTGTTTGCCGCGGCCTTTGCCGTCTTAGTTGGGTTAGTGTTGTTTGCACCTAAAATTTGGAACTTAATTGTCAGTTGGTTAAACTAGTAATTGGTTAACGATTGGACAAGATTGAAAGGAATTAATTATGGCAGAACAACAAGCATTTCATTCCGGCTTTGTGGCGATTATTGGTCGTCCCAATGTCGGTAAATCAACACTATTGAATCGGGTCGTTGGGCAAAAAGTCGCCATTATGTCTGACAAAGCCCAAACGACGCGGAACCGTATCCAGGGGATTTATACCACTGCGGATACGCAGATGGTCTTCATTGATACCCCTGGGATTCACAAACCGCATAGTCGATTAGGTGACTTTATGGTCAAGTCCGCCTTGTCAACTTTGGGTGAAGTGGATGCCGTACTATTCATGATTAATGCGGACGAACGGCGTGGTGCCGGGGATAACTTTATTATCGATCGTCTTAAAACGGTTAAACAACCGATTTATTTAGTGATTAATAAAATTGATCAAGTCCATCCAGATCATCTCTTGGAGATTATGGATCAGTATAAAGACGCTTTGCCGTGGAAGGAAGTTTATCCAATTTCCGCGCTTGAAGGAAATAACGTTGATGAACTACTGACGACCTTGAAGGGCCAATTGCCGGAAGGACCGCAGTATTATCCGTCCGACCAAATTACGGATCATCCAGAGCGGTTTATCATTTCTGAATTGATTCGTGAAAAGGTTCTTGAATTGACTCGTCAAGAAGTTCCCCATTCAACGGCGGTCGTGATTGATTCGATCAAACGTCAAGATGAAGAAAAAATTCACGTTCAGGCCACGATTATTATTGAACGGTCTTCGCAAAAGGGCATCATCATAGGTAAGGGTGGTAGCATGCTCAAGAAGATTGGCTCGTTAGCTCGGCGTGATATTGAACACTTACTTGGGGATAAGGTCTACCTTGAGCTCTGGGTAAAAGTCCAAGAGAACTGGAAGGACCGTCAAGACTTGCTAGCCAGCTATGGCTATCGGCAAGATGACTATTAGAATCGCTAGGTGATCCGGATGGCCCAACAAATGGTCACGAATTTTAACGGCATTTTGCTCTTTCGCCGGGACTACCGGGAACGCGATATGCTAATCAAGTTTTTAACTGCCGAGTATGGCAAGAAGATGTTTTTTATCCGCGGTGCGCGTCGGCGTGGCTTCAAAATGGCGGCGGAGTTATTGCCGTTCACGATGGGGGAATACGTTGGTGATTTACGTGATCAAGGTCTCTCGTATATTAATAGTGTCAAGTCAGTGCAGTATCTTGAACATATTAGTCAAGACATTGCTCTGAACGCTTATGCCACGTACGTTATGAACTTAATGGACGTCGCTTTTCCAGATAATCAACCGGTGGGGCGGTGGTACCAACAGTTGACCAGTGCGCTGCAACTGATTGATCAAGATGTGGCCCCCGCGCTGGTGGCTAACGTGGTCGAAATTCAGTTATTGCAACCGTTTGGGGTGGCCCCAGAGTTGCATTGGTGTACGGTTTGCGGTCGAAGTGATTTACCGTTAGATTATTCTGAAAGTTACGGCGGTTTGCTCTGTCAACAGCACTGGCATTTGGATCCCCACCGCTTGCATGCTAGTCCAGCAGCGATCTTTTATCTACGTCAGTTTTCCGTGTTGGATTTGGCTAAGGTTCATTCGATCAAGGTCAAACCGCGGACAGCGGCGGAGTTACGCCGGATTTTGGATGAAATCTATCAGAACTCAGTGGGCGTTCGATTGAAATCTAAACGCTTCATCGATCAGATGGGCAGTTGGTACCAACCGTTGGCGCCCCGGAAGAATGAGGATTGACAAACGAACGACCATCAGCTATGATGATGAAGAACTGAATAGTTAAGTGTTGATGAGAGAAGGTTAACGGATTCGACTTACAGTGAGACCGTGATGGTGAAAAACGGTCAGTCAAAGTCGTTAATTGGCGCTTTCGGAGCTTTAATACCGTGTAATTAAGCTGCTGAGGTTACTCAGAAGTAGGGTGGAACCGCGAAACCAATCGTCCCTATGTCGTTATTGTCGACGACAGGGGACTTTTTTTGTGCCATAAGTCTGGGAATAGCGATGCCCCCGTTTCAAAGCCATCAGCCGTTCAGTCACTAATTTTGGGAGGATACTAATGAGCAAAAAGTTATCAGTGCAAGAGATTATCTTAACCTTGCAAAAGTTTTGGTCGGATCAAGGTTGTATGTTAATGCAATCATATGATACAGAAAAAGGGGCCGGAACGATGAGCCCCTACACGTTCTTACGGGCAATCGGTCCCGAACCATGGAACGCGGCGTACGTTGAACCTTCACGCCGGCCTGCCGATGGTCGGTATGGTGAGAACCCCAACCGGTTGTACCAACACCATCAATTCCAAGTGGTCATGAAACCCTCACCAGAAAACGTGCAGGATTTATACTTACAAAGCTTGGAAAAACTTGGCATTAACCCGCTAGAACACGATATTCGTTTCGTGGAAGATAACTGGGAAAACCCATCAATGGGTTGTGCCGGTGTTGGTTGGGAAGTTTGGCTCGACGGGATGGAAATCAGCCAATTCACGTACTTCCAACAAGTTGGTGGTCTTGAAGTTGATCCCGTCACTTCTGAAATCACCTATGGTTTGGAACGACTCTCATCTTACATTCAGGATGTAAACTCCGTATTTGACCTTGAATGGGGCGATGGCGTGAAGTATGGCGACATCTTCTTGGAACCAGAATTTGAAAATTCTAAGTATGCTTTTGAAGATAGCAACGAAGAATTATTATTAATGTTATTTGATGAATATGAAAAGGAAGCCAAGCGGCAAATTAAGAACGGCTTAGTTCACCCCGCGTACGACTACTGTCTTAAATGTAGTCATACCTTCAACTTGATGGATGCTCGCGGTATGGTTTCAGTCACGGAACGTGCCGGCTATTTAGATCGAATCCGAAACATGGCGAAGTCGATTGCCAAGGAATTCGTGGCGCAACGTGAAAAACGTGGCTTCCCGTTATTAAAACACGCACAGGAGGAGACGAAATAATGGCGAAAACTTATTTACTTGAAATTGGTTTGGAAGAAATGCCGGCCCACGTCGTTACACCGAGTGTGTTACAACTTAAAGAACGAATGGTCAAGTTCTTAAAGGATGCCCGGCTTGATTTTGAAGATGTTAAAACCTTCTCAACACCACGCCGGTTAACGGTTCAGGTGTTAGGCTTAGCTGACAAGCAGGCTGATGTGAAAAAAGAAGTTCGGGGTCCAGCTAAGAAGATTGCTCAGGATGCGGATGGCAACTGGACAAAGGCAGCGATTGGTTTTTCTAAGGGCCAAGGGGCGTCAACTGATGACATCGTCTTTAAAGATGTTAAGGGTACCCCGTATGTCTTTGTACAAACCTTTACGGCCGGTAAAACGGCGGCCGAAGTATTGGCGGCCGGAATCAAGGATGTTATCACCAAGATGAATTTCCCAACGATGATGAAGTGGTCGACGTATAGTTTCAAGTATATTCGGCCGATTCGTTGGATCGTGTCATTATTAGATGACGAGGTTGTGCCGGTTCAAATTCTGGACGTTGCGGCTGGCCGTGTTTCACGAGGCCACCGTTTCTTGGGCCATGACGTTGAAATTGCTACTGCTGCGGACTATGAAGCTGACTTAGCTAGTGTTCAAGTTATTGCGGATGCCGCTAAACGTAAGGCAACGATTCGTGAACAGATCGCAGCCTTGGCGAATGAACGCGACTGGCAAATCAAAGTTAATGAAGACCTGTTGGAAGAAGTTAATAACTTGGTGGAATATCCAACTGCATTTGCGGGAGATTTTGATATCAAATACTTAACGATCCCGGATGAAGTCTTGATTACTTCGATGCGTGATCATCAACGGTTCTTCTACGTAACGGATGCCGAGGATAACTTATTACCACACTTTGTTTCCGTTCGAAACGGGAACACGGATCACTTGGAAAACGTGGCTTTAGGTAATCAAAAAGTATTGACGGCACGCTTAGAAGATGCAGCTTTCTTCTATCATGAAGATCAACAACACTCGATTCAAGAATATGTGGAACGACTCAAAAAGGTTAGCTTCCATGATAAAATCGGGACGATGTATGAGAAGATGCAGCGGGTCATGGTTATCAGTGATTTTTTGGCTGATCGGTTTGGTTTGACTGAGACTGAAAAGAACCAACTCCACCGGGCAGCGCAAATCTATAAATTTGATTTAGTGACAGGGATGGTTGGCGAATTCCCTGAATTACAAGGGGTCATGGGTGACAAGTATGCTGTCTTGAAGGGTGAAGATCCAGCAGTCGGTCAAGCTATTCGTGAGCATTACATGCCAATCAGCGCTGATGGCGACTTACCTAAGTCCAAGGTCGGCGCGGTGTTAGCTATTGCGGACAAAGTTGATTCCATTACGAGCTTCTTTGCCGTTGGCTTGACTCCTAGTGGCTCTAATGATCCGTTTGCTTTGCGTCGTCAAGCGTTTGGAATCGTACGGATCGTACGGGAACAAGGTTGGGATTTCCCAATTCGTCAACTCGAGGCCGATATTCAAAAGGAATTAGTGGCCCATGATGCTACGTACAACTTAGACTTCGAAAAGCAAACGGCACCAGTTGCTGATTTCTTAACGGATCGCGTCAAACAATGGTTTAACAACCGTAAGATTCGCTACGATATCGTCGATACGGTTATCAAAGGGAGTCGTCAGGATATCCGTGAAATGTTCAAAGCAGCCGATGTGCTGAATGCGCATCAAGATGATCCGCAGTTTAAGGACACAATTGAAGCCTTTACTCGTCTGTTGCGGATCACGGCGAAAGCTAAGCTGGCAGCCGGTGATTTGACTGTTGATCCAAGTTTATTTGAAAATGAAGCGGAACAACACTTGTACGATGCTGTTCTTGAATTGCAAAAGCAATTTACCCCAGCGATGAGCATGGAGGACCGTTTCAAAGCCCTGGCCGCCTTACGACCATTGATCGTCGATTACTTTGAACAGACGATGGTGATGAGTAAGGATGAAAAGGTGCGGGATAATCACTTAAAGCAACTCTTGACGATCGCCCAAATGATCAACGTGATGGGTGACTTGAATCAATTAATCGTTAAATAAGCACGGACTGTGGATAATCAAAAGAAGTTACAGCAAGCGCGCTGTAGCTTCTTTTTTAGTTTGCTGACAAACAAATTTGACAAATATGTCTAATAAGGGCAACTTATTATTGCACTGCTGTCAAACTTGTGGTAATATATATTCTGTAAAAGTTTGCACGCACAAAGTCGCATCCAAATTTCGTGATGCGGCTTTTGATTGCGGCAATGATTTGGTTGGTTTGTCAGACTTTAGTTAGTAGAAATGGGGTGGCAAAGTGGCCAATCGAATTCCCGAGGAAAAGGTTGAGCAAGTCCGCTCAGCAGTCAACATTGCGGATTTTATTGGACAATACGTTCAGTTGAAGAAGGCTGGTAAGAATTTATTTGGCCTGTGTCCCTTTCACGAAGAGCGCACGCCATCCTTTTCGGTCAATGAGCAAAAGCAGATTTTTCACTGTTTTAGCTGTGGCCGTGGGGGCAACGTGTTCAGCTTCATTATGGATCTCGAAAACTTGTCTTTTCCGGAAGCAGTCGTCAAGGTGGCCGATTTTGGGCACATTGACTTGCCGGCGAGCTATACGGCGCAGTCACAACCGGCCGCACCTAAGGATCAGCAACAAGCCGATCTGTTAAAGTTGTACGCGGATAGCGCTAAGATGTATCAACATATTTTAGTGAATACTGAACTGGGTGAACCGGCGCTTAAGTACTTGCACGAGCGCGGGCTGGATGATGAGACGATTAAAACGTTTGGTATCGGCTATGCACCTGCTAATCAGCTCTTGTTAGATTTTTTTAAAGAACACCAGACCGACTACCAACTACTACGGCAGTCGGGACTGTTCATTGAAAATCAAGCGGGTGACTTACGTGATCGCTTCGTTGACCGGGTCTTGTTTCCGATTAAAGACGCGAGTGGTCGGGTGATTGCTTTCTCAGGTCGAATCCTCAAAAAATCACCTAATGAACCTAAGTATTTGAATAGTCCGGAAACGAAGCTGTTCAACAAGCGTTCAGTATTATTTAACTTTGACTTAGCACGGGGCCCCATTCGACAACAAAAGTCGGTGGTGCTGTTTGAAGGCTTTATGGATGTGATTGCGGCTTATCGTTCTGGTATTCAGAACGGGGTCGCATCAATGGGGACGAGCCTAACTGATGAGCAGATTTACATGCTTGAGCGCGTTACCGACACCTTATATGTCTGTTACGATAGCGATATGCCGGGGCAAAAGGCGACTGATCGTGCTCTGAAATTGCTAGGTGGTAACAGTCGCCTTAATCTGGGTGTGATCCAAATGCCTGATGGGATGGATCCCGACGAGTATTTGCGTGCTCAGGGGCAGGAGAAGTTTGTCCAAGTATTTGAAGACGGTAAGCAAACGCCCACTGCATTTGAAATGCAGTATTTAAAACATGATTTGAACTTGCAAAACACGCCCGATCAATTGACTTATTTACAGGCGGTTTTGCAACAATTAGCACAACTGTCCTCTAGTGTCGAACAGGATTTATATTTAAACCAATTAGTGGCGGAGTTTGATCTTGATAAGGATGATTTAAAGCAACAGTTACGATCACTGGTCGGTCAGCAGGCCGTTCGACGTGGTGGTGGTCACTCGGATGAAACGCAAGTAGCTCCGCCACCAGCACCTGCGCCGCTAGGGCCTCCCCCAGCCACGGTGGATGGCAGTACGAACAGTGGCCCGTTAAGTCGGGTAGAGAAAGCGGAGCGGTTGTTACTGTACCGTTTGTTGAATGACCACGATGTTTGGTTACGAGTGATGGCGATTGCTGGTTTTCATTTTGTTCATGATTCGTATCAACAAATCTTGGTGTATGCGGAGGCTTATTTTAAAACGCATAATCAATTTGATTTGGGCAACTTTACGGATTTTATGACGGATTCAGATTTACAGCCTGTCGTCACGAGTTTGGAATTTATGGATGTTGCCAATGAATCTTCCAAGGAAGAGATTGCTGATCTAGTCAATGTGATCATGAATCAACAGCCGCTGGTAGAACAAATCAACAGTAAGAAGGCCGAGTTAACGGCAGCCAAGCAGATCGGTAATCGTGATTTGGTCCAGCAGTTAACGTTGGCATTAATTGACCTATATCGGCAACAACAGCAGGTCCAACGAGCTGATAACTAGGCGTGAAAATGATATACTTAAGGTTGGCTCGGTATTGCAACCGATCAGCTGGTAGATGCATACTAAATAGGAGGCTACTACATGGCAAAGGCAAAAGCAACGACGGAATACGACAAAGCCGTTAAAGCATTAATTAAGGAATATAAGAAAACTGGTAGCATTCAATATGATGAATTATCAGATAAATTAGCAGCGCCTTACAAACTAGATGCTAGTGGCATTGATAAATTATTACAAAAGGTTGAAGATGCTGGGATTAGTGTTGTTGATGAAAAAGGTGATCCTGATGCTCGAGCGGTCAAAAGTGTCAAAAAAGTTTCTAAGAAGGAACTTAGTGACGCTGGCTCGGCTTCTGGAATTAAAATCAATGATCCCGTGCGGATGTATTTGAAAGAAATTGGTCGTGTCGACTTGTTAACGGCTGACGAAGAAGTCGCTTTAGCACTCCGAATCGAACAAGGTGATGAATCTGCCAAGCAAGAATTAGCCGAAGCCAACTTACGGTTGGTCGTTTCGATTGCCAAACGTTACGTGGGTCGGGGAATGCAATTCCTTGATTTGATTCAAGAAGGTAACATGGGGCTAATGAAGGCCGTTGAAAAGTTTGATTACCGTAAAGGATTCAAGTTCTCAACGTACGCGACTTGGTGGATTCGCCAAGCAATTACGCGGGCAATTGCCGACCAAGCGCGGACCATTCGGATTCCAGTGCACATGGTCGAAACTATTAACAAATTAATTCGAATTCAACGGCAACTGTTACAAGATTTAGGGCGCGAACCAACTCCTGAAGAAATTGGGGCTGAAATGGACATGCCAACGGAAAAGGTTCGTGAAATCTTGAAGATCGCACAAGAACCCGTTTCATTGGAAACGCCAATTGGTGAAGAGGACGATTCACACTTAGGTGACTTCATCGAAGACCAAGACGCAACCTCACCAGCGGATGCCGCGGCTTATGAATTGTTGAAAGAACAACTGGAAGGTGTCCTTGATACCTTGACGGACCGGGAAGAAAACGTCTTACGCTTACGGTTCGGACTTGATGATGGTCGGACCCGGACACTGGAAGAAGTTGGAAAAGTCTTCGGTGTGACCCGTGAACGGATCCGCCAAATCGAAGCCAAGGCGCTACGGAAGTTACGCCACCCATCACGTAGTAAACAGTTAAAAGATTTTTTGGAATAATCACCAGATGATGACGTCTGACTAACCAGCTAAAGGTGCTGATTGGTCAGGCGTTTTTTTTGCTTATGTAGATGTTAAAACGTGGTGGACACTGATTTAAGCCGCAACCCACGTCTTAATGCCATATTGACGAAACGTGTTCGGGTCCGATGAGCCTTCCGGATAGCGACGCGATGAGTTTACCGCTCAACGCCTTAGTTGGGCTAATTCTCAGTCTCAAGCCGTCTGAACCACCCACTCTGGCAGTGCTGAGCATTGGCGAAATGCCTTCCAGTTGGGAAGGTATTCGAATGGCTGACAGGGATGTCCCCAACTTTTGCTGGCTTGGTCGTTGCTATTTTAGAGACAGCAATTTTATCAGTAACTGTCAGTTTGATAATCGAACTGTGATTCGTTCATTAATTCTCAGTCACCATATTATGACTGAGATTCCAAACAACTGAGACCACATTAACGTTTGTTCAATGTTCCAAGCAGTAATTGAATTCGGCGACCAATTGCACTAAGTTGAGTGGCCGTTCATCTGTCATGCGAGCAGGGGTCCCGGAGGTCGGAATAGGATGAACAAGCACTGATGAACTGGCAACCAAATTTAAGACTCTTTTCAGTAATTTGGCATACTGTAATGATGTCGCACTCACGTTTGAGGTAATCATTTTGTGCCAGGAATATGATTGTTGAGTTGTCAAACTCAAATTAGTATGTTAGTGTACTAGTTGTAGTAATACACGTAGTACACAATACCGAGGTGATAAAATGCCGTTTGCAACTAATGGGGCACCGTATTACGAACAGTTAGTTATGCAGATTAAGCAGCAGATCGTTCAGGAAGTCTTACGACCAGGGGATCAATTGCCTTCAATTCGAGCAATGGCGTCAGAAATGCACCTTAATCCGAACACGGTCAGTAAGGCTTATCAAATCTTGGAGCATCAGCGAGCCGTGTATACTGTAAAAGGTCGGGGGACGTTTGTGAGTGAATCGAGTCAGATTGCAATTGATTCGAATGCGGTTGATGATCTTCAGACGCGCTTACAATCACTGTTAACGGAAGCACAATTTTTAGGAATAAGTGCGCAGCAAGTTCAGGCGTGGGTGACCACGGCTTATCAAAAGGGGGAGTCACGGGATGAGTATCCAAGTTAAAGCATTAAGTAAGCGGATTGATAATCGTGAAATATTAAGGGGGATTACTTTTACTTGGCAGCCAGGTCGAATCGTTGGGTTGGTCGGGCGGAACGGCGTTGGAAAGACGACGCTCTTTCGGACGATGGCTGATCACTATTTGGCGGACGAAGGCGAATTAGTGATTGAGGGGCAGTCGACTTTGCAGCAACCATACTGTCGGCAAAAATTATTTTATATTGATACACAACGTCACTTTTTTGGTGGTCAACGGTTGCGACAGATCATAACGACATACGCGTTGGCTTACGATGACTTTGACCAATCGCAACTAACAGCGTTATTAGTGGCCGAGCATTTATCAACCAAAAGCTACTACCAGCGGTTATCAAAGGGTCAGCAGATGTTATTTCAAATCTTGCTAGCGTTAGCGAGTCACGTGCCATATATTATTTTGGATGAGCCGTTTGATGGTTTGGATATCATCGTGCGCGAGCGGATTGTAGCCTATATGGTTGAGGAGGTCGCCGAACACGGCGTCAGTTTCTTGATTTCATCACATAATCTTGATGAACTTGACGGTTTATGCGACCAAGTGCTGTTTTTGCAACATCATGAATTAGTTGCTGATTACGACCTAGAAAGTTTACGAGCAACGGCCCGCAAGTTTCAGCTTGTTTTTGCAGATAAGCATATACCAGCGGTTGTGAAAGAGCATGGGCAGCTGATTAAAGTTTACGGTCGGGTCTTAGAAGTGTACTTTGCGGACTACACGCCGACAATTGAGACAGCGCTCCAACAAAATCAACCATTGATGATGGCCGTCCAGCCGTTGACCATTACAGATGTTTTCCGAGTTAAATTGGGCGACCGGCAAGCTGTTTGGGGTGGTGTGTAGAATGGCAACTGTAAAATTGAGACGGTTATGGTGGCAACAAAATCGGCCTTGGGTGCGACTTGTGACGGCAACGTGTCTGTTAGTGAGCTTATTAATGGCAATTAATGTGACACATACTTGGCAGGTGGAACATGCCCGGAGTGTACGTGGTGAACGGATCAACGCTGCGGATTTTGTTAAACACCCGAAAGACTATAAAGTTGCCGGTCGTCCGGCGGTTAGCCTGCATGTTTATTATGAACATCTTGACCAGTTCTTTTGGCCTGGCGAATACACTTCTACGGATCCCAATCAGGCAGTGCGGGCCCAACAACCCAACCGTTTGTATTATGTTTTGGGACTCGTCAGCGGTTTGCTGCTTGCATTCTGGGGTCGTCGCACACACCGCTTCGAGTTTATGGCTGGTTTAGGTGTTACGCGTTGGCAAATTTGGTGGCAACAGCTGCGGCTCGGGCTGCTATTAATGGTCACCGTTTTTGTAAGTCAAGTGATTTATTATGGCTGGATCACGGCTGCAATCCCCCAAGTTTATCAGCAATACCGTAACGGGGCCGCCCTCTTGGGAAGTAGTGTGGCAGTGACGATGGTCAGTGGGTGCCTAATTATGCTTGCTTGGCTGGTGGGGAGCTTTAATCAGCGGTTATGGTTAGCAATCCTGATCAGCACTCTGACCTGGCGTTGGGCGTCGGGAATGTTAACGCGGACAAATATGTGGTTGCGGTGGTTTCACATTCAGTCGTTGCCTAGTATCTGGTTACATGTTCACTACGGGGTAGCGGCAATCATGGCATTAGTGGGCTTGCTGATGCTACTAGGATTAACTTGGGTGGCCTGTCGTCAATGGTCAGCGGATATCACCACATTGCGGCAACAATCGCTATTTAATGGGGTTATCGCCAGTGCTTTGATTAGTTTGAGTATTGGCTCAACACTTGGGGACATCCTACTACTACCTTTGATGGGAACAATTGCGCCGTGGTATGAATTGGTCGGAATCGTGCTGACTATGATGGTAATGCTCGTCTATCGTGCTGGCCGTCGTTACCATCAACTGGGGGAAGTTGTGAGATGAATAAAAAATTGGGGCACTTGATTATTTGGCAGCATGCGCCACTTCTCATTGGTATGCTGATTTTGTTTATAGCACTGGGGGCGTGGACTGGCTTCAGAATGAATCAACACTGGCAAATGCTAGATCAGAATCATGACATGCTAATTTCAGGTCTTAAATACGACCACCGGCGGCAACAGTATCAGGATGTAGATGGCTTAGTAGCACCTTCGAAACAGCAGTACTTGAATCAATATTTACAAGTTTATCATGCTGATCGGCGGGGATTATTGGCGAATTTGCGCGTTGGGAGTAATGTTGAACCAAATGATTTTCTATGGGGAATCAGTATTTTAGTGGGCATAGCACTCATTGCCATTCCACGTTACCGGCATCAGAATGAGTGGTTACAGAGCTTAGGATTTCGCCGAGCAGCTATTTTTGGTGCGACGTTTTTGAGCTATAGTTTAACGACGATCATTGCGTATAGTTTGGCGAAATTAATGGTTCTGCTGGTGCTGGTACAGAATATTCCCGGAATTTATTTCGCGCAATTCAATTGGTGGGTCTGGGGCGGCAATGTAATCAGTACCACGCTCGTTGCACTGATTTTGATGACCGCTTCTGCATTAGTGTTATTGGTCACGCCTAACCTGGTAATGGCAATGCTCGTCGGCTATGCAATCGTTAAACCAATCAGTTGGTTTGTATTGATACGGTCATTCGGTCAACCTGGTAATTATTTGTTGGCGTTCCTCAATCAACACTGGTTGTTGGGTATCGCAATTGGATGTCTAGTCTGGGGCTTGGGCGGGATACTTGGTCGGTATTTGAGCGCCCAGCAAATCACGGAGCGTAACCACCAAGCGATTTTGTTACCGGCTTGGCGGGTACCAATGCTGATAGGGTTGAGCATCATACTGACTAAATTGATTACCGACGTTATGCTGGCACCACAGACGAGTTGGTCATATGTAGCAGTAGTTTGGTCAGCAACATTAATTGGTCTGATTGCTTGGATTTATCAACCGCGCTGGAGTCGCTACTTTTGGCAAGTTGTGCGACAGTTACGCTAATATGATGAAATTAACAATTAATCGATAAAGCATCCAGCCGGTCAGTAATCTTATTTGACCGGCTGGATGCTTTTAAACGTTACGGGTTTGAAAAGAATAGTTGGCAAGCGTTAAGAATAACAGTAGATAGGCGATATAACCAATCGCCAGCGTGGATAGATTTAGTCGGGTTAATTGTTGTAGTTGTGGTGTTTGGATTTGCTCGCCTAGATTGATCATGTTGAGCGGATTCCACTTTAACCAGCTGACTTTGGCGTATAAATAAAAACAAAGTTGATTGAAAATGGTCACAATAAAGTACCCAATGATGCCGGTCAGAATGGCTGGTGTTGAACTGGTGAATAGGGTGCCCAATAGTAAGACGACACTCATTAAAAATAGTAGGGTCAGTCCTGTTGATAGCATGTTCAGACCCCAAGTGTGCCAAATTGTACCGTAATTAGGTAAGTGCCGAAAGAAGCTCAACTTCAGTCCGAGACTCATGAGGGTGCTAAAGCCAGATAAGCCAATCATCAGACCGAGTATCGTGAGCCATTTGCTGACTAAGACTTGGGTCCGCGAATAACTGCGATAAAGTAGCGCTCGTAACGTGCCATTTTGCCGTTCATTCGTTAAATAAGTGCTGCCAATTGTGATTGTCAAAAATAGTATCGGAATAAAGCCGTAGTCGTTGTTTACAAATGCATCATATGGCGTTAGTAGCTGTGGGTAGTGAGCGGCATATATCGCAATTATGAATTGAAAAATCATTATAAATGGAATAAACAGTTGAATCACACGATGGTGCATTAATTTTCGATTTTCTTGTCGTAACAATGTGAACATTAGATTGACCTCCTTAGTGGTTGACCGTTTTCAGCATGGTTAATAAGGATGATTCTAAGTCTTCAGTGTGGGGTTGAATCCGCTGTAACTGAATCTGATTGGTCAAAAGTAGTTGCAGTAATGGATTAAGCTGAAATCCGGGCGTTATTAAGACACGAATTGGTGTTGCTGCAACTAGGTGGTATCCAGCAGAACGCAATAGCTGATAAGCCCGTTGATCTTGATTAGTTACTAATTCATAAGTGGGGCGCTGTTGGGCAAGAAACGCCGGCATGCTCATATTGGCGATCAGTTGCCCGTGATCAAGAACTAAGACGTCATTGGCGACCCGTTGCAGTTCACTCAGGAGATGACTTGAAATTAAAAAGGTGGTGCCTTGAGCTTGCGCCCATAGAATTAAATCGCGTAATTCTTTTGTGGCCTGTGGATCAAGACCATTCATGGGTTCATCTAAGATGACTAGTGCGGGCTGATTGAGCAAAGCCAAGGCTACACCCAATTTTTGCCGCATACCGAGTGAGTAGTGTTTCGTTAGTGTATCGGCAAATGCTTGCATGCTAAGTGCTTCAATGATTTTGGTAACGCGTGCGGTACGATTGGCACCGGTTGCAAACAGTGAGAGTTGTTGCCGGCCAGTCAAGAATGGGTAGAGTCCGGGATATTCAATTAGGGCGCCCACAGCGCTTAAAGCTTGGTGATGGCATGGCGTAATTGACTGACCATTTAAATAAATCTGACCAGTAAAGGAAGTGAGTCCTAAGATTGATTTCATCAGTGTCGTTTTGCCAGCACCATTTGCACCAACTAAGGCGACGATATGCCCCTTTTGAATGGTGAAGGTCAGGGCTTTTAAAATGTGCTGGTGACTGAAGTATTGATTTAATTGCGTGACGGTCAGTAGTGGTGTGTTCATATTGGAATCCCCCTAAACCTTAAGCGGCTAATAATAAACACTTCAAGGTATTTTACAAACAAAGTATACTATTAATCACAGTGTAATAGTGTGGTATTACACTATTTAATATAATCTTAATTATTACTTGTTGTACTCGTTATTATTTAGCAATAACTATGGTTAAAACGTCTTGATTTTAAAATTCAGCAACTGCCGGCTTGGATCAACCGGAAACAGTTTGAGTTTGCACCAATTTTCGGTGGATTCTTACCGCGCCAACTGGAGGCATAATTATCAGCCATTCGAGTGGTTGACCGATGGGAGCGGCAGGGTGACAGTGCTCAATAGCCCAAGCTGACGAGCAGGAGTCTGATTGACTGTCACGTTTTAATCATGATTCATGTCGGATTAACTAAGTGCATTAATTATTCCATTGATACATAAGTGCTAATTTGACAAACTGACTTAATCTGACATACTAATTATTAGCGAAATTAAAAACACGGTCTGGTCGGTAGTCCAGACGCAGCAACGGCTGTCAGTAACCTGCCTTCCTTGGTTGTCCGAATTTCGTTAGTGAAATTAAGGAGGGGTTAATTTGATTAACCGATGCAAATTAACGGTGTTTTTTGATCAACAATTTTATCAGGGTGTTTTTGAGCGTTGGTCGACGGACGGGTATCAAGTCGCCCGAGTGACCTTTGGGACGCAGAATCCTAGTGAACCCCAGATTAGGTTGTTAATTCAAGATCGGTGGTCAACGCTGCAATGGACGACGGCTAGTGCGGTTGCTCAGCAGCAATTGGTTCGCGAGTATCGTCGTGCGGCACGACAATGTCGTCAACATCACGTTCGATTCAAACCGACTAGAGCAATGCAAATGTTTAAGTTAGAACATCAGCGTAACTTGGTAATGAAGAAACGGCAGCAGCGTCGTGCCCGACATGACCATGCTCAGTTGATACGAGCAAAGCGGTTGGCAAAACATCGTGCTCAACATCGTGGCCATTAGTTGACGAGACACTCACTTAGCTAATTTTAGTTAAGTGAGTGTTTTTTGACAGCATCAAAATAAAATCAATCAGTTTTGAACCGCTTCGAGATTTGATACCAATGATTCCGGGCTTTGAGGACGGACTACTGATTGGTGCCAATGGGGCGTTAATTGCAGATAATCGGCAAATCAAACCAGTTGCATCAATACGGTCGCATGATTTACAGCTCGTGACTGAGATGGTTGCTAGCGATTGAGTTATATTGCGGATGGCTGCTGAGATTGTGCGGCTCAAGTCGATTTTCAACCAGCTTGATTCTCGACACTTGCCACAAAGAGTTGGACTGCCGAAATTGGATGAAGTGATTAAAGTTATCTTATTGAGGGTTGATGAAGATGCAGAGTATGCGCTTAAGTACTTAACTGCTGGCAACTGAGATGTTGATGACTGTTCAGCATACCACAGAAGGTAATCTTGATTTGATTGCTATTAGGGTCAATAAATGGTCCGCCTGTAACGACTGGGGATCCAGCGCTAAGTGGCGTTTGGTAGCGATGAAAATGATCGACAATTACTACAACATGTAATAACGAGCATGTGGGTCCAAAGTAAATCAATTAGGAGAATAATTAACGGATAGCCGATGTTCACCTGCATTAGTGGCTGAAAAAATTCGGGCACTGGCAGACTAACGAACTGGCGTGAACACAAGCCAAAAAACACGATCACTAGCCAGTGACCGTGTTTTTATTTGATAATTCTGGAAATTAGTTGTTCGCGTCAGCGGCTGGTGTCATCCAGTCAACAAATCGATTTGCATGTTCGGTAAAGAAATTTACGAGTCGCCCAGTTAAAAAGGCTGCAATGAGGGTACCTTCCCGAACCCCCGCTAAAGAATGAGTAAAGCTGAGTGCCAGGACTAGTGAAATGCCAATCAGAATGAAATCATTATAAACTTTGACTTTGGCAAACTTGAGTTGATGCATCAGTGCGATGGCGTTCGGAAGTCCTTCACCAGGCATGATAATGGCGTGTGAATTGACTTCTAAAAAGACACCTAACGATAAGAGCACCGTTCCCATTAAGACAAGTCCGAGTTGCTCGATGTATGTTTGATTAGGAAGACTATGGAAAAACCGCACAAAAGCATCGATGAACCAACCGAACAGGCTACCCGGAATTAATTGCAATAAGTTTTGCCAGGAGAACTGCCGGCGCAAAACGATGGCTTCTATTAGAACTAAAATGAAAATAAAAGCAATTGTCAACTGGCCAATTGGAATTGCCGTAATATTGCTAATGACATTCGGAATACTTGAAATTGGGGACGTTCCTAATAAGGATAATTTAGAGAGTGCGACGCCAGCTGACATGCACAGGATACCAATTACGAGGACTCCAAAGTGTTTAATGAATTTTTTCAATGACGATTTCAATCTCTTTTCTCTTGTAAGGCTAGGTAAACTTGTTGTAATTGGTTCGTAAACACTTGCTCGTTGACTTCTGGATGAGCAGCGAAGAAGTCATACCACCAGTCAATCAACGTTTTCTTAATGGCGATAACGATTTGTTCACCAGCCGGTGTCAAGCTAATTCGTAGACTACGTTGATCGGCAGGATCACGAAACCGGATGACGAGTTGGCGTTGCTCAAGTTGACGAACAGTTCGAGCTAATAAACTAGGATCGAGCATCAGACTGGCAGCCAAGTCCTTTTGAGTTTGGGCCGAATGATCGTAAACAACCAGTAATAAGTCACTTTCGGTCGCCCGAATGTTCAGCGCCTGTAGTTGGGTGTTGATGCTGTTTTTGGATTCGCGGTAAATACCCGCAATATATTTAGTTAGACTAAAATACTCGATAGTCAGCACTCCTTTTTTATAAATAGTGGACAAGTCCATTATTTATAAAAAAAACGACCTTGTCAAGTCAGTCGTTTAACGGGTCACAGTTGTAAGTCATAGTTAATAGTGGATATGGACGGCCCTGATCATCAGTTGGTTGGCGATTAGTGACTTGGAAACCACGGTGTTCATAAAATTGACGCGCCCGTGGGTTTTGTTCATTCACTGTAAGCGTTGTGGCACCATAATCCTGAATACTAGTTTGCAGTAAGGCGGTTCCAATACCAGCGCCACTAGCGGCTGGGGCGATAAAAAGCATGGCTACTAGTGAACCATCAATACCGATGAAACCAGTTGGGGTATTTTGATCATCCACTGCAACGAGCAGTTGTGGAACGGTTCGTAATGCTGTGGGGACTTCGTGCTCAATGGTTGTGATTTCAGCGGGCGTTAGAAAGTGGTGACTGGCGTCGACGGACTGTCGCCAGAGTTGAGTTAATTGGCTAATCAATTGCGGTGTTCGCTCGGCAGGCGGGAAAGACTTAATTAACAATGGTCGACCTCCTTATTTTCGTTGTGATTGATTAAGTTTAACATAAGAGCCGGTGTCAGTGCCAAAACTAATTTAACGGTTGGAATGACCTTTGAATGTATTGAACTTTTGATGGACTAATCATTTTCCAACTGGAGAATGGCGGATTAAAGACATACATACGTAGGCGAGTAACAACTAAACGAAGTGAAATCACAGTTAATCAGTGACCACCCTCAGTTAGGAATGGCAGATCAATCGACATTGTATTGGCTGGCTCGTATACTAGCGAAAAGTGGATTGGATGTGTTGGAATGAAATTTGTAATTTTTGGCGGTGAATTACTGGTGTTAGCTGCCTGGCTCATTTATGGTCGAACACTGCCATTGAGTTTGCGTATCATTGGTGTTATTGGAATCGTTATCGTTTCGCAATTGGCACATTGGGTATTGAAAGCACGGTAACTAGCGTTATTAATTGTGATTCAAATGAGCTTTTGATGTAAATCCAGAAGCTCACTTTTTGTCTGGGTTATTTTCTAAAGAATTATGCTAACTTATCAATACTGTTGAAATAATGACATTTGTCACCTGATCATTATGACAAACGCGACTACTCGACCCGATTACGCTGGCGTACACTATAGTCATTAAAGGAGGCGGGGATAATGACACCGTTGATTGAAGCAACTAAGGTCGCATTTAGTTATGGTCAACAGTCAGTTTTGACTGATATTAATATGACGATCATGCCGGGCGAGATTGTTGGCTTGATTGGTGAAAATGGGGCCGGCAAAACGACGTTGTTAAATTTGTTATTAGGAATCAAACGAGTTCAGCAGGGCCATCTCAAGGTGTTCGGGCAAGCGGCCGGTAGCCTGGCGGCGCGATTAAAGATTGGGTCAATGATGCAGGGTGATATGGCAATTCAAGGCGTGACGGTGCGTGATATGTTAAGGCTAGCTGCGGCACAACGTCTGCCTGAATTTGATTGGCAAGCATTATTAGCCACCTTGAAACTACAAGACATAGCCCAGCAACGCTTGACGGCGTTATCTGGAGGACAGTTACGACGAGTCACCTTTGCTTTGGCACTGGTAGGTGATCCCGATTTGTTATTTTTAGACGAGCCGACCGTTGGCATGGATACCAATGCGCAACAGACATTTTGGCAACAGATTAGGCGCTTGAAGGCCGCTGGTAAAACCATTATCATTACCAGTCATTACCTACCGGAGATTGAAGCCATCGCTGATCGAATTATGTTGCTGAAGGACGGGCGCTTTGTCTTTCAAGGCTCGTTTGCCGTGTTGCAAAAACAATATCAACAAGTGGAGATTCGTTGCCAAACGAGACTGCCAGCGGATCGGTTTACAAATTTAACGGCAGTAACTGCGGTTACTAAGCAAGGCGACGAACTACGCATGAGTAGTGAAGACGGTGACGCTACGCTGCAAGCGATGATGCCCATAATCAGTGAGTTGCATCAAGTCTCAATTAGTCGTGAATCATTGACGGATATTTTTGTTCATCTGACGAAGGGAGTCTCAGCATGAAAATTTTAATGGCTCAACTGAGATTTGATGCACGGCGTTTGATTATTCGAAACGCAGCGTTTCAGTTTTTTGCCTTGGTGATGCCAGCAGCTTTTTACTTGTTATTTACAAAAGTAATGGTTACCGGTGGCACAATGGCTCAAATCGCACTTTTTAATCGGTCTTATATGGGCAGTATGATCGTTTATAGTGGGACGATCAGTGCGCTGTTCAGTATTGCCCAGATTCTAATGCATGATCGGGAACGGGGACTATTACGGTGGCTACGGTTAACGCCACACGGGGTAGTACCGTACTATCGTTCGATTGGCATGATGAGTTTGGGAATGAATGCGTTAACGGTCGTTATTTTAGGCGCGATTGCGGTCGTTGTGAACCACGTTGATTTAACCGTGGTTCAATGGCTAGGGATACTTGGAATTGCTCTGATTGGTCAATTACCGACATTGCTTATGGGCGTTGGACTCTCATTTTTGAATCGTGCCGAAACGTTGAGTGTCGCTAGTAATTTAATTACCTTTCCAATGGCCATTATTAGTGGTCTATGGTGGCCCATTAGCCTATTACCAAGCTGGCTACAGGTGATTGGTAAACGACTGCCAACATATTATGTGAACGATTTGTTGGTCAACTGGGGCACCCATGGTACACTAAAATTAATCGATTTGCTTGGTATCGGGCTATGGGTGTGCGGCCTATTAGTGATTGTTAGTTGGGTGATTCAGCGGGTACTTAAACGGGGGAATGGCGTTGTTGACGCATCATAGAAACAACTTGAAGACGATTGAATGGACGAGCTACGTGTGGCTCGCCTATTTGCCGTATACAATTGCGGCTTACATACCCGTTAAATCTTGGTATGATTGGTTTTGGCTAATGCTTGTTGGTGGCTTCCTTGTGTTGTACATCTTGGTTGTTGAGAAGCCGCATTGGCGTGCAATGACGATGCCAGCGGAGTTAGTTGTGACGGGACTGTTTGCGGTATTTGCGGCTAACAATTTTATGATCATCTTTCCCGGCTGGCAAGTGAGCTTTTTACTTGGTCGTCGTCCTAAGCGAGAATTTTATGGTTTTGCTTTAGGGTATTATGCCTTTTTACTTGGTGGCTGTATACGAGACTATTTACAATATCCTGGTGTGTTTGGGTGGCATAATGGTGACGTGATGGGTTTAGTTTTTCCATTGTTATCACCCATACTCGCGTATACCTTTTCGCGGTCAGTTGAACGACAGCGCCAACTCAACCAAACTAACCGCCGATTAAAAACAATTGTGGAACGTAACGAGCGTGAACGAATCGCGCGTGACTTGCACGATACCCTTGGACAAAGCTTTTCAATGATTACACTCAAAACGGAATTAGCTAAAAAATTACTCGTCAAAGCACCGGAGAAAGTGGCACCAGAATTGGACGAAATCGAACAAACCAGTCGCCAAAATTTACAGTTAGTTCGCGAAATCGTCAATAATTTGCATGAACAATCGCTCACAGAAGTCCTATTGGCCCAAACTCGTAATCTAGCAGCGCCTGGTGTCTGGACGACGACCACTGGTGAGACACAGGCAACCAAGTGGCCGACAACGGTCCAAAGTTGTTTTGCGGCGGTGTTAGTTGAAGCCATGACCAATGTGATGCGCCACGCACACGCGCACGAGGTGCGGATTGATTTTGTCGAGACGGCAAAAATTTATCAGATTAAGCTGAAAGATGACGGTAAAGGTGGAACCTTGATTCGTCAGGGCGCCAACGGGATTGCCGGGATGCGAACCCGCTTGCAAGCTAAACAGGGCACCTTTGCCATCACGAGTAGTCGGCGCGGCACCCAGTTGATCTTAACTTTACCAAAGGAGTAGTGAGTCAGCATGATAACTTTATACTTAGCAGAAGACCAAAGCATGTTGAATTCTGCCTTGACCCAATTACTGGAATTAGAAGATGATCTACACGTGGTGGGTAGCGCAGTAGACGGCATAAACGCCTGGCAGGAGTTGCAAGAACTGCAACCGGATGTCGCAATTCTGGATATCGAAATGCCAGGGATAACCGGCTTGGATGTTGCTGATCTATTGGACAGTTCGCAGCTAGCTACGAAAGTAATAGTTTTGACGACTTTTGCGCAACGCCGTTATTTTGAACGAGCAGTTAAAGCCAATGTCGCGGGATATTTGTTAAAAGATAGTCCGAGTGATGACCTAATTGATGCAATTCGAGCTGTGATGACCGGCCGCACCATCTATGCGCCCGAGCTAGTCACGAATATGTTGTCAGCAGACAACAATCCATTGACCGAACGGGAACTAGCAGTTTTGGTCGAAGCTGAGAAGGGGTTGCCCACGAAGACGATTGCGGCCAATTTATACTTGTCAGCGGGGACGACCCGTAATTACTTATCCGCCATTTTTAGCAAATTGGGGGTTCACAATCGATTAGAAGCGATTCGTGTGGCGAAAGCTAATCAGTGGTTGTAAAGCTAGGCTGTTTGAACGAGGGGCCAACTAGGTTTGTTTTCATCAACACATATACAAATGATTTGGTGCGCGATATAATTAATTGAACAGTGGTTAATGTTGAGCCCGCTTACTAATTACGTGGCAAATCTGGAAGAATGGAAGATCCGGTAAGATGAAAGTAATGATCATCGGTAGTACCCACGCTGGTACGGCAGCGGCACGCGAAATTTTAACACGTCATCCGGAGACGGCGGTGACGATTTACGAGCGGAATGATAACGTTTCGTTTGTTTCGAGTGGGATTTATTTGTACTTAACGGGTGTCATCCAACACCTGGAAGACATGTTTTACACCTCGCCGTCTGACTTGAAGCAGTTAGGCGCTCAAGTTAAGACCCGCCATAATGTTTTACGAATTGATACGGGCCATAAAACGGTGCAGGTCGCCAATATGCAGACTGGCGAAGTCTTTGATGACACTTATGATAAGCTGATTATGGCAACTGGTTCATCAGTTATTGTGCCACCAATTATGGGTATCGATCATGAGAAAGTATTACTGTGCAAAAACTACGAGCAGGCGGAACAACTTTATCAATCTCTACAGGCCAACCAACGCGTTGCAATTGTTGGGGCCGGATATATGGGGACCGAGTTAGCGGAAAGCTATGCTAGTATGGACCAACAAGTCATGTTATTTCATTCGCATTCACATATTTTGAATAATTATCTTGGCCCCCAAATGGCGGATGCTGCAACTAAACTCTTACAACATCACCAGGTCGATATCCACCTCAATGAACGGGTGACTGGATTCGCAAGCGGTTCGAATGATCAGTTGATCGTTGAAACCGCGCAGGGTGATTATGAGGTTGATCTGGCCGTCGTTTGCGCGGGCTTTATGCCGAATACGGAATTGTTACGCGGGCAGGTCGCTATGGACCGCCATGGTGCTATCTTGATCAATGATTATGTTCAAACCTCTGACCCGGATATTTATGCGGCTGGGGATGCTTGCGTGGTCAATTATAATCCCACGGGACAGCCGGCGTATACACCATTGGCAACTAACGCACTGCGCCAAGGTGCGTTGGCGGGGATCAATGTTTTCGGAGATTTACAGCCGTACATGGGAACGCAAGCCACCTCAGCCATGCAATTATTTGATCACACGATGGCCACAACTGGGTTGACCTATCTAGCCGCGCAAAGACGAGAACTACCAGTACGACACGCCGTCTATCAAGGCAATTGGCGGCCAGCTTATATGCCGACGACGGCCAAAGTCACGATTGAACTAGTTTATAATTATCAGAATCGTCAGCTTCTCGGCGCGCAATTCTGGAGTCGTCACGACATTGCCCAAGCTGCAAACACGATCTCAGTAATGATTCAAAATCAGAATACGATTGATGATTTGGCTTACGTGGATATGTTCTTTCAGCCGAATTTTAATCAACCGTTCAACTATTTAAATTTGGTGGGGCAACTAGCCGTCAAACAAGAATATCAGCGAGGCAATCAAACACCACGAATTACAGCTCGTGGTAACTGGTCGAATAGTAGTGATAAGCATTGACCTAACGTAAAGCAGCACAGGCGCATTAAATCACAGACTTGGGGTCATTTCCCAAGTCTGTTTTTATGCCATCCAAATGATGAAAGCACTGTTCGTCATCCCATAATTGTTGAAAAAGCTTGACTTACGCTGACAGGAACCCTGTATAATAGGTTCCAATCAAAGGTGGGGATCAGGACATGCAAGTAAAAGTGAAATGGCTGTCGGGGTTGCTAGTGGTTTTGCTAGTACTGGGGCTCAGTGGATGTATGGCACAACAACACCGCATGAAGTATGTACAGTCAAATACGCCTACGTTATTTTTCCACGGTGGCGGTAATAGGTATCACGCCGAGGCACAGATGGGACAAGCGGCTGAAAATGCAGGGGTGACAACTAGCGTTATTCGGGCGATGGGGCTTAAAAAAGGGCGCTTCAGGAATTCGTAGTGGATTCTTGAAGCGCCCTTTTAAGGCTTTAATGCGTCGTTTGACAGTCAATGTGGCGATTGGTCAATTGGCTGAGGCTGGAGCCGATACCGTATTAAGCTTCAGTGCCGACGTTGATGATGAGCTTACCAGCACTGTGACTGTTTTCGCTATACCGGTGGGCGGCTTGGAGACCAACCGTACTAAACGGAAAGACTTGGTCGATGATGACTTGTAAGTGTCCTTCAACGGCGAGCTGCCCCAAGATGGCTAACTCCCGGCCGTTGGGTTGTAACCACCAGCTGGAGACAGTGGGGCCTTGGGATTTTTGAGCCGCCGTTGGTTGCCCATCAATCGTCACGAGTCGGCCAGTTGGCTTTAAGATTGCCAAGCCCTCATCAATGGCGTCAATGGTATCAAAGACGGCATCGTAGTCTGTAAGGACATCTTGAATAGCCGTCGTGTGGTAATCAATGACGTGGTCAGCGCCGATTTGCTTCAACAGCGTATGGTGATTGGCGCTCGCAGTAGTCGCAACCTCGGCACCGAGGTACTTAGCAATCTGGATGGCATTTAAACCAACCCCGCCAGCACCGGCTTGAATTAAGACTTTCTCGCCAGCTTGAATCTTTAATTGGTCATGAATGACTTGGTAAGCAGTTAGCCCCGCTAACGGCAAAGCGGCGGCTTGTTCAAAAGAAAGACTGGCTGGTTTTAGTGCTAACTTGTTTTCTTTGACTGCGGCATATTCAGCGTAGGTCCCGCGCCGGCCATCCGCATAAATGTCTGGGCGGGCAAAGACTTCATCACCAACCTTAAAGTTGGTCACGGCCGCGCCAGCCTCAACAATGGTCCCAGCGACGTCCCAACCAAGGACAACTGGCATTTGCCAGTCAAACATGCCTTTAAGCAACCCTTGACGAGATTTCCAATCGATGGGGTTGATACTCGTTGCCTGAACGGCGACTAAGACCTCGTCCTGATCAATGCTGGGACGTTCGATAGTGGCCATCTGGAGTTCTTCGGGCCCACCGTACTGATTAATAATGACTGCTTTCATTTTAAATAATTCCTCCCTGAAACTGAATAACCTAGCTTAGCATTTTAGTTGTGCTCAATTCAATTATTTAGTTCGAATTAGCGTGAATTAGATGCGCGTCGTCTTCAGCAGCCATCAATTGGGCAGTGTGTTGTGGTGATTGGTGAGAGCTGAGTCGATACTGTTAGTCAGTAGGTATTTGTTGCTGCAGGTCTGTCGCCAGTTGCGTTGAAAAGGTTTTGGCGGCTTCCGACAAGCGTTGTCCCTTAGTCCAGACTAGGCTGGTGCGGGCGGTTATTCGAGGTGTTAGTGGGATGAAAATCAAATCGGATTGGTTCGTATTGATGATGCCATCAATCCCTAACGCGTACCCGACGCCCGCAGAAACTAGTAACGAGGCATTATAGAGTAAATTATAAGTGGCGACGATGGTGAATTTGGGCGTGCTTTCACCATACCAATCCTGAAGTTGATTGATCATACCGTGTTGTGCAGAAACAATGATCTTTTGGCCTTCAAGATCAGCTAAGCTAATGTAATCATGGTCAGCTAGCGGCGAATGCCGCGGAACCAGTAATCCCCAGCGACTTTCTCCGGGCAGATGGATAAAGTTTAAGTCGTGTTTGTCAGTTGGTTCCGTGACGATTCCAAAGTCAAAGTTCCCGGTTTTGAGGTTGGTTCGAATCTGATTCGCATTACTACTCGTCACATTGATCCTGATTTTCGGATACTGTTGTTGTAGTTTCTTAATCGACTGAGCAATCGTCAAAAAACTGCGCATCTCGGCACTCCCTAATTCAATCGTGCCACTGATTTCTTTGGCTGTATTAATGTTGGCAAGCGTCTTATCGGCTAAGGCGATGATTTGGTTCGCCTGCGTGGCAAAGTATTCACCACTACTCGTGAGACTGATATGACGGCCATTGCGTTCAAATAGGGTCACGCCCAGCTCATCCTCTAAATCCTTTAATTGTCGTGAAATTGTTGGCTGCGAGACGTGTAAGCGTTCAGCAGCCCGACTGATATTTAACTCGGCGACCACTGCTTGAAAATAACGTAGAACTCGTAATTCCATCTAAAGCACTTCTTTCTATTACAATTAAGTATAATTTTAAATACCATATAAGCATTCGACATGGTTGCTGTCAAGCTTTAAGATGAAACTTGAGGTTAGTGCAGAATAGTTGGTTATTCAGAGAATAACGTGTCAAGCATCAAGGCAGGGCACCATTTAACCGAAGTGCTCTGAATTAAGCACCACTATTTTGCCAGAATGGAGGAATGTTAACGATGAAAAAAAGTAATCAGCCCGTAGTGTCAACCACTGTAACCACGATGCAGTGGTCCAGAGCACAGTTAGCCGCTTTTAGCACGGCGGATGATTTTCAAGTCTCCCCATTTTACAGTGATGGGCAGACATACGGGACACCGACCTGGATTTGGTCGGTCGTGGTAGGGCAGCAACTATTTATCCGTGCTTGGAACGGTCCGCGCTCACGCTGGTATCGATCGGCCGTAACCCAAAGGGCTGGCCGGATTCACTTGGCCGAGAGCAATCATCTGGTGAATTTTGTGCCCATTTGTGATGAACAGTTAAATAACCAGATTGACCAAGCTTATCGACAAAAATATGCCGGTAGTCCGTATTTAATGCCGATGCTAGCAAGTGGACCGCGGCAGGCGACGGTCCAAGTGATGCCACGAATATCTAAGAAAGGTGAATAGAAATGACTAAAATAATGATTATTGGTGCTAATGGTGGGATTGCCAGGAAGCTGACGCAACGGTTATTAGCAGAAACTGACGATGAACTGGTATTGTTCCTACGTCGAGCGGAACGTTTAGCCCAGTATCGGGAGCAACCACGGGTCACGCTGATTGATGGCAACGTGCTTGATACGGATGAACTTGCCACAGCAATGGCGCCGGTGGACATAGTCTATTCCAATGTTGGTGGGACTGATCTAGCAGCCCAGACGAAGAGCATTTTGGCCGCAATGGCCCGAACTCAGCGGCAACGGTTGATCTTCATTAGCGCACTCGGCGCCCATCATGAGGTGCCAGGAAAATTTGGCGCGTGGAACGAACAAGCCATTGCCGATTTCCTACCCGGTTTTCGAGAAGCAGCGAGGTTGCTTAGTACTTCCGAACTGGTTTATACGGAGATCCGACCAGCCTGGCTAACGGATGCTGCCGAAATTGATTATGAACTGACAATCGGCGCAGAACCTTTCAAAGGAACTGAGGTATCGCGAGCGAGTGTTGCTGATTTAGTCTTTAAATTAATGGTGCATCCTGAAAATTATCAGCGTGTCAGTTTAGGGGTTGATAAACCTGGTACGGCGGGTGATCGGCCTAATTGGTTGTAATTCCTGTCATGAGCCTTAATTGAATGCTAAAATAAGCGTTAACGCTCAGACGACATGCACGCCGATGCGGGGTAGCACAAATTTAAATGACGAACTAACAGTGAATAGATGATTAAATAGAATTCAGGGGAAAGTTATTGAAAAGAATACGATTATGGGGGCTGATAGCAGGCCTGTTGCTATTATTAGTTGGTTGTGGTCGTGCAGAGACGACCGGGGTGACTAAACCGGTTACGACTCAGGGGCATCGTTACATTCCAACACTGTTTTTCCATGGGTGGGGCAGTAGTTACCATGCTGAGACGCACATGGCAGATGCTATCGTTAAAGCCGGCAAAACACAAACTATTGTACGCGCGATGGTTGCTAAAAACGGGACGGTGACTTTGAAAGGCCACTTTAGATCAGGTGATTATCGACCAATTGTCGAAGTGAACTTTGCTAATAACCGGTCTTCAGATTATCCAACCGTGGGCCGCTGGGCAAAAAATGTGGTGGTGGCGCTCCAACGAACTTATGGCATCACGTCGTTTAACATGGTTGGTCATTCCATGGGTAATATGGCGATTACCTATTATCTATTGGCGAATGCGCAAAATGAGCGGTTGCCGCAGCTCAGGCGACAAGTCGCAATTGCTGGACATTTCAATGGTATTTTAGGCATGGACGACAGCCCTAACCAGATGACGTTGAATGCTGCGGGACGACCGAATAAATTGCGACCGGCCTACCGCCAGTTATTAGGATTGCGGCGGGTTTATCCACGTCAGCAAGTACGAGTCCTTAATATTTATGGCGATAAGGGCGATGGGACGCATTCGGATGGGTCCGTCAGTAACGCTTCATCACGCTCTTTACGGTACTTAGTTGCGGCGCGTGCGCGTTCTTATCGCGAGGTTAAGATTACTGGGAAACATGCGCAACACAGCCAGTTGCATGAAAATGCGCAGGTCGACCGGTTACTGATTGATTTTTTATGGCCCACACATTAAAGTGGGGCAGCCTGATGGACAGGCACTGGCGAGTTCGCATTTTTAAAATTGACGCTAAAGAAACTGGGGTAGTCAGCTGACGTTTGTCAGTGATTAGCCTAGTTTTTAGGTTGCTACCAACTTGTAATGACGGGGTATTCGCGCTTAAATAGATAAAGACTGATTACTGGTAACGGTGTTGGTCGTTTGCTAGCGCGATCAGAGTGGCTGATTATAGTAGGCTATTGATAGTAGTTGCGCGTCCAATCGATTGTATGACTAATGAGGGTCGAACAAACCAGGTCATTATGGTGACCAAGCAACGGATTATTGGAGTGGGGGGTAGTGGCGGATGTTTAGTTATGAGCAGCTCGAAAAATATAATGAAACTGATGTGGAAATTTACAGGTACGTTATTAATAATATGGATAGGGTCGGCTACATGAGCATTCGTGAGTTAGCTCACGAGTTGCACGTGTCGACCTCGACGATTTTGCGTTTTTGTCTTAAAAATGGGTTCGAAGGTTATCGTGATTTTAAACGGGCTCTTAAAAGTGAACAACAACAGTTGTCCACCTACGAGCCCAAGAGCGACGTCAGTGAGCTAGCACACTTTTTTGCAAAAACTAATTCTAGCGCGTATGAACGTAAGTTGATGCCAGCGCTCACGTATTTGCGTCGAGCCACGCTGGTTATTTTTGTCGGCATTGGTTCCTCAGGAAGTTTGGCCCGCTATGCCGCGCGCTGTTTTACCAACGCTGGTAAGGTTGCGTTTGGACTTGAGGATAGTAATTATCCAGTGAATACTTTTGAGATTCACGATACGGTCGTTTTTGCGTTATCTGAGAGTGACGAAACCCCAGAACTAATTGCACTTGTTCAGCATTTTCAACAACGCCGGTGCGCAGTCTTAAGCATTACTAACCAGTCCCAATCCACGCTAGCGAAGCTTTCCGATTGGAATTTTTCATATCAATTGGCTCACCAGAGAATTAATGGTAATTATAATATAACGACCCAGGTCCCCGTGGTCTATGTGATTGAGACCTTAGCGAAACGACTATAACTAAAGAAACGAATCGTGACTTGAATAGTAACGATTCGTTTTTTAAGCTTGGAAGTGAAAGGGGTGCTTAATGATGGATGAACGACAGCGGAGTTTGAGCGGTCAGACCTATGATGCACACGCACCAGTATTTTTAGAGCTAAAACGGCGTACACGGCAACTTTTAAGCCAGTATAACCAGCTCGCCTATGACCAAAAAAGTGAGAAACGTACGATATTGCAGGCTATGTTTGCCAAGATTGGATCGAATGTTTCGGTGGGGAGCCCATTTATTTGTGACTACGGGTGTAATATTTCGATTGGTCAGAATGTTTCAATCAATATGAACTGTACCTTGATCGACTGTAATCGGATTACCATTGGCAATAATGTCTTGATTGCCTCAAATGTTCAAATTTATACGGCCACCCATCCGGTCGAACTGCATGAACGTTTACGTGCGGACTGGCAGTCAGATAGTGATCAGTATTTTTGCCAGACGTTAGCGCGACCAGTCACAATTGAGGATGGCTGTTGGATTGGCGGTGGCGTGATTATTATTCCCGGCGTGACAATTGGTCGGGGATCCGTGATTGGTGCCGGTAGTGTGGTCGTCAAAGACATTCCAGCTAATTCGTTGGCGGTAGGCAATCCTTGTCGTGTGATTCGGCAGATTAATCAAGGTGAACCGCATGCTTAAGATGATCGCCTTTGACTTTGACGGCACGCTCGCGCCGACGATTCCAATGGTGATTGACGTCTTTCGTCGTAGCGTTGCACCGTACGTTGAGCACGAACTGACCAAGCAAGCTATCGTCCAGACGTTTGGGCTAAATGAGGTTGGGATGGTCAAAGCAGTGGCTGGTCAACGGTGGCCGGTCGCTTTGGCCGCCTTTTATCAAGAATACGCTCGCGCACATTTACGGGTGTCAGCACCGTATCCGGGAATCGTCACACTTTTAGAACTGTTGCAGCAGCAAGGGGTGGCGCTAGCTCTGATTACGGGTAAGGCGGCTAAGAGTTGTCAAATTTCCTTGGACGTGACTGGCCTGACGTCCTATTTCCCCACGCGGTTGTATGGTTCTGAGTGTCAACCTAATAAAGCTGACAATCTGCGACAATTGATGCGCACTAAGTCGTTAGACGCCGCGGAACTCTTGTACGTTGGCGATACTCGCTCAGATTTTGAAGCAGCTGATACGGCTGGGGTGCAATGTTTGACGGCGGCGTGGGATCCTAATCAGCCAATTGTTGAAGCCGGCGATCAGATCGTGTTTACTTCGGTCGAGCAGTTGTGGGCCTACTTGCAACGGCGACTTGGTCATGGATTGGTGCGGCCAATGAGCCACAAACCACGGTGAAAAAACAAGCTTTTTAGTGTCAACAGATAAAGTTATGACACGGCGTATGCTAAATGAGGGTCGGTATTGAGTGATATGGTGAGAAATTGCTTGCCGGGTCTTGCCCAATCCGCCATACCGCAGTATGGTTAGGACAAACGAGTTAACGGGAGTGACAATATGGACTGGGAAGACTATTTTCCAACGGCAATCGCTGAACGTGGGTACGATTATTACTTACAGGGGTATGTCACTGATTTAAAACGGACCAAAACACAAATTACGGCAATGGTTACGGGCACGCAGGACTATGGCGTGGTGATTGATCTCGCTAATGGTGACTTTCACGGTGGCGCGTGTGAGTGTCCGTATGCCAATAGTCATCCGTACTGCAAGCACATGGCGGCCGTTTTGTACCAAGCGATGGCGGCTGATAAACCTGCCAGTCAACAGCAAGTTTCCAAAGCACCAACTAGTTTCGACAGTCTTGAACAGACTGCCACTAAGCTGGTTGAGCGGGCTACTGATCGGCAAGTCCGGGACTTTTTGAGTGTGGTGTTGGCCCATGACAAGCATCTCGTCCAGCTGTTCCAGACGGTCATGGGTGAGACTAATGTTGTGACAGATTTACCTGAATATCTCGCGAGTGTTGATGATTTATTTGACACAAACGCGGATGGCGGTGGTTTTATCGATTATGATGCGGCGACGGACTTCGGTGATGAGGCCTTAACTCTCCTAAAAGAAGAGGTGCAACCGTTGGTCGATCACGGCGAGTATGGTTTGGTATTTCAAATCTTAGCGCATCTGATGCTTAAAATCGACCACGTCGACATTGATGATTCCGATGGTGAGATCATGATGATCATGAGTGCTAGTGACGACTTGTGGGAAGCTGTCTTAACAAAAGCCGACGCGGATGGGCAGCAGCAGGTGTTTGATTGGTTATGCAAACAATTAACGAAGTCGTTGAATATCATTGAAGATACGCTTGACGATTTATTATTCACATATTTCAAGACGCCAGCGTTTATTGATGCAAAGCTGGTGTATACCGCTAAGCGGTTCCGTGCGGTGCAAAAACACCCGGATCTCTGGGACTATGACTGGCAGATAAAAAAATGGCTAAAGCACTATTTACAAATGATGTCTGCGGCTCATGTGCCTGATAAGCAAATTATTAAATTTTGTGGCGCTAACTTGGCGATACCGCAAGTTCGCTTGTTTTATAGCCAGTTCTGTCTTCAACATCAAGATGAGGCGCACGCGGTCCAATTGCTAAAGGATGGTAAAAAGTTGGTCACGGACGATCCCAGCATGTTAGCGGAACTTAGTCGCCAACTAAAGGACGCTTATCAGCAATTAGGTGAAAAACAACTGTATCGTCAGGAATTATGGCAATTGCTGACTGAATATGCGCCAGCGGATGAGATGCTATTTTCAGAGTTGAAGCAGAGTTACCCGACCACGGATTGGCCGGCGGTTCGCGAGCAACTGTTGACAGCAATCGCGAAGAATTCCAATGTCGATTTGAAACCACTGTACGTGCAAGAAAAATTATTGAACCCGCTATTAAAAGCGGTCGTGGCCGCAGACGGACTCTGGGATTTACGGATTTATGAGCCGTTATTGAAACCACGTTTTTCAGATCTGCTATTAGCGAAATATGATCATGAAGTGCGGAAAATGGCTACTACTACTGGAACTCGGCGAAAGTATCAACAATTAGTTGGCATATTGAAACGGATGCTTGCTTACCCGGCTGGTAAATCGACCGTGCAGGCGATTGTACATGATTGGCAGCAACAATATCCGCGGCGTTCAGCAATGATGGATGAGCTCTCGCGGCTAAACTGGTAATTGATCGTTAGTTGGCGCAGCAATCGCGAACAGAGTTGAGTCGCATCGTTAAGTTTAGGATCGGTTCCTACCCCAAACTTAGCGGTGCTTTTTTCATAGCCAACTGCGGGCATAATAAATTGTCTTTGGGGCCTCGGTCATCCTGGCCAAGCTAAAATGGTAGGACGTTAGTCTATTTCAAAGTTATTAATAGCTATCCGTACTCAGGGCTGACCGGTGGCTGTCATTGACCCTGTTATTCAAAATAAGGCTAATCAGTCATCGAATCACAATTAAGTTTAAATAATGACCGAATTATCATCTTGGAACCGGTATAATAAGCCTTAAGCGACCGAACTGATTAACCATAGGGTGTGGATATGCGCTGTTGGCGTCATTTGTGGTTCGGCCGTTGCTACGAATAAATTAGCGAGTGATGTGAGGACGTGATCAGTAATGAATATTTTGATTATTGGAACGGGTAAATTGGGGTATGAAGTGTATCGTCGAGTGGCCGTGATGCCGCAGCACCACGTGACTTTGTTGGATCATCACCGACATGAGCATGATGTCTCGTTAGCCACGCAGTTAATCGGGGATGCGAGCAATGTTGATGATTTAAAACGCGCGCTGCGAGGGATTGACGTCGTATTCTCAACGGTGGGCATTACCCACGCGGCGCAGTTTGCCACGGCATTGGTGCAAGCGATGGATGCAGTTGGGGTCAAACGGCTATTTTGGACGACCCAGTTTCAAATCAACTATGATCAGATTTCAGAAGCAATGTACACCTTAGCCCACCGCGAGTTTGGGTTTAGTCGTGAAGTTGAGACGACCTATGTGGCGGGGCAAAAGGCCGGGGCCGCAGTCATCAGGAATAGTGATTTGGACTATACATTGCTAGCCTGTCATTTTTTCAAGTACAATGATGAAGCGGGTCAATTAATTGTTGAACCAGCTGGAAATGCTGTTAGCGGTGGGCCACTTAGTCTATTCTCATTGGCGACATTGATCACCGATATGTTGGAACATCCACAAGATTATCCGCAACGGGAGCTCATGATCTCAGCTTGGCCAGGCGAAAAGTAACATCAGTTCTGGCTAATCAACTTTAATTGACAACAGTAGTACTCATAAAATATAAGTTTTGATGGCGATAGCTAAGTTGCACCAACGGGTAACTGGGCTATCGCCATTTTTGTGCTAAGTTTCAAAACTTACGACTGTTACCAGTGTACTAATGTAAATTGGTTCTATTTTTCTGAGCCAGACGGTACAATATTTGTAAATTCATCAAAAGATTGAGGAGATGGGAGCAATGTCACAATGGCAACAAGATTGGGCTTACCAAAAGTACTGGGTCATGGCACACTCACAGCAGCATTATAATGCCATCCGACAATTAGCTCGGCACAATGATTGGTCAGCTGCAAAACAGGAACGCTACCAACAATTATTAGCAGAAGCCGAACAAATTACGCCAACTAAAGCCACGTTGACAACGGCTTATCAGCACGTCTGGGGCTATTTTAAAAAGCAGTGTACGCTGGCCGAGAAGCAACGTTACTTGAATTTACTAACGAATTTAACCCCGGCACACGATCAGCTTGGGCCGTTCTTGTGGCAGTTGACGGTGAAGTACGAAGTGGCTTATTTGCTGGCGTCACGCTTGCTGCGCGCGTTTGATCAGCATGAAAATCAACGGTGATTCGTATAACATTTATATTATTTAAACAATAATAAATATGAAAAAACAATGAATTTTTTACGGTTACTTCGTTCAGGTCTTTACAAAGTTATGAATAACCTGCTACAATAATAAACAAGTTATAATTATCATAATAAAAACACTAATCAAGGAGGCGAAATAATTATGATTAAATTGTTTACGCAAGCAGGATGTAACTCATCGCGAAAGGCCCGCCAATGGTTCCGGGATCATGATATTGCATTTGAGGAGAAGAACTTTAGTAGCGCAGCCCCTACTGTTAGTGAGTTAAAACAAATTCTGTGCCTAACTGAGAATGGATTGGAAGATATTATTTCTACCCGTTCACAAAGTTATCCCGCAATTGCTGATAAGCTGCCAGATATGTCATTCAATGAGACGCTCCGGCTGTTATGCGAACAACCCCAGTTGTTGCGGCGGCCAATTATTGTTGGTCGTAATAAATTGCAAGTAGGCTTTAATGATGATGATATTCGCCAATTCATTCCCCGGCATATTCGGCGACTGAATTTTCAACAAACCTTAGTTGGATTGGTGGATATGTAATGATAGGGGACTTAAAGTCCACCATATTGTGAAAATGGTAATTACTAGGTTGATGTAAATTAATGTTAATCCGACGCTCTTTTTCATAATTGTTGATGCCAATAGCGGCCTAACTTGATTGAAAGACGTCATAAAGAAACAAAAACATCCCGGCTAGCAGACAGGCTAGTCGGGATGTTTTTGGCGTTTCAGCAGTCATTTAGTCGACTGTGATGGTAGTGGAAGATGCCATTAGCTGTGCCAACTGTTCTTCGGTTGTCCGGTTTTGGGACAACGGTGGCAAGTTGTCGAGCGTAAAGTAGGCTGTTTGGGCGACCTCAATGTTAGGCTCAAATTGGCCATCAGTAATTTCACAAGCAAAGACCAATTTATAATACTGAAATGGTTGGGGAATATCGACACGTAGAGCAGTATCAAAAACGGTGATGAGCCCCTGAACCGCGACGTGACGGCCAGTCTCTTCCCACACCTCGCGTTGCACATTTTCAGTCGGCGTGTAGCCCACGTCAGCAAAGCCGCCTGGTAAGGCCCATAGTTTCGTTTTAATATCTTGAACGAGTAGTAGCTGATTACCATGGCGTATCAAGCCGCGAACGTCGATTTTGGGGGTAATGTAGCCAGAGTCCTGAGTTAGAGCAGCCGTCAGGTCAGCAGTGGCGGCGTTGGCAGCGGCGGCCATTTGTTGAATCAATAAGGTTTGCAACTTTTGATAGCGATCTTTGTCGAACGGGTCAGTCGTGTAGGCTAATCCGCTTTGAATCAGGGCTAACATTGCCCGTTGAGTAGTTAATAGTGAAGATGGCATGTTAATGATCCTCCTCTAAAGGTAAATAAGTTTATCAGGTGCAATTTTAGTAACTAGGTTATCCGGTAGTGGCTGATCAGTCACAAAGTAATCAAAATCACTGAGAGCTAGCAAGTTGAAGTTGTGGCTGACGTTCACCTTGGTGTGGTCAAACAACAGCACTAGCCGGTCGCTTTGGGCGCGCAACGTTTCCTTTAAAGCAATATCAGATTCGTAAGCGTAATAAACGCCATCTGCGGTCAATCCAGCGCAACTCAAGACCGTGGTCGTAAATCGAAATTTGTGTAGTGCTAGAATGCTGTCAGCGCCTTGAACACACCGTTGTTGTGCATCTAATGTGCCACCCAGGATACGCGTTTGAAAATTGCTATGTCGTAATGCCTGGTCAGCAATGTCAAGGGAATTCGTAACGATCATGCCGGGGTGCTTGGACTGGAGATATTGTGGTAGACAGGCAACGGTGGTTGAGATATCTAGAAATAATAACGCATCATTTAGTAAATACGAACTGGCAGTGTGGGCCAGGGCTCGTTTAGTTTGCAGTAAGTCATCATCCCGGTCCAGGTACTGATCCAGCTTATTAAACGTATTCGGCCGACTAATGCCGCCGTAGTTTCGTTCAGCCAAATTATGAGCTGCGAGTTTGACAATATCGCGCCGGGCAGTGTCGCGTGAAGTCCCCGTTAATTGCATAATGTCTTTTAAACTCAGTGATGGGTGGGTTTTTAATTCATCAAGAATCAATGTTAAGCGTGTTTTTTGGTTCATAATTGATCACCTTAAGCTTTTTTAAGTGTTAAACACATACTAACTTATTTTAGCTTAAATAGAAAGCCAATGACGTCAATTAATGAAAACGGTTGAATTAATCGGCGTTGATGTTGTGGTTACGCCTTGAAACCCTTAAAATTAAGCTAATTAGTGGCAGGGCTACAGCATACCTACGAAAGGATGGTTCAGATGGAAGTGAAAAAAGTGGTCATTGTTGGTGGCGTTGGTGGTGGTGCTTCGGCGGCGGCCCGTGTGCGTCGATTGGACGAGTTCGCTCAGATTACAATTTTTGAAAAGGGGCCGGATGTCTCATTTTCCAATTGTGCCTTACCGTACACATTCAGTGATGTGATTGACCAGCCCGATGACGTGATTTTAAAGACACCGATGCAATTCGAGCAACAGTACAATATTGACGTTCAAGTGAATACAACGGTTGTCGCCATTGATGCGCAGGCTAAGACAGTGATGATCAAACGGCAAGGACAGGTAGCAACGACGATCGTCCCATATGATACACTGATTCTTTCACCTGGTGCTCGACCGATACTACCCACAGTGATTGCGGGAATCGACCGGCCCAATGTTAAAACGGTCCGCAATGTTCAAGATGTCCGAACGATTCAAGCGTATCTGACTGAACAACACGTTCATGATGTGACGATTGTTGGCGGCGGCTTTATCGGACTAGAGATGGCTGAGAATTTACAACAGGCTGGCTATCAGATCACAATCATTGAGGCTGCCGAACACGTCTTGGGCACTTTGGATGACGAGTTTGCTCAGCTAGTACACAAGGAACTATACGATCACGGTGTGCAGGTGATACTGCAAGAACAAGTGACGGCCATTGGTGCAACACAAGTGCAGCTCGCCTCGGGACGCGCCGTGACCAGCCAGTTAGTGATTGTGGCAATTGGGGTTACACCAGTAACTGAATTAGCGGTTCAAGCGGGTTGTGCGTTAGGCGTGACCGGTGGTATCAAGGTTGATCATCGTTACCAGACGTCCGTGGCCGACATTTATGCGGTGGGTGATGCCATTGAAGTGACTAATCGGCTTACACGTCAATCTACGCGGCTAGCATTGGCATTTCCTGCACAAATGCAGGCCCGACACATGGTGGATCATTTATACGGGCGGACGCCACAGTATCAGGGTGTGATCGGATCGCAGGTTCTTCACGTCTTTACGTTAAACGTGGCGTCAACGGGCCTGAACGCTACTGAGTGTGAGCACCAGCAACTTGATTATCGGTTCGCAACGGTGGCACCACAGAATCGGGTCAGCGTGATGCCAGGGACAACAGACGTCTTTCTTAAGTTGATATTCAGTTATCCGACTGGTGAGATTTTGGGCGCGCAGGCCATTGGTCAATCGGACGTCGACAAACCGATTGATATTATCGCTAGTCTAATCACGATGCACGGTCGAGTCAGTGACCTGACAGATGTTGAATTATGTTATTCGCCATGGGTCAGTACCGCCAAAAATGTCGTCAACATGGTTGGCTTAGTGGCGGAAAACGTCCTGAATGATGAATTTAAGCAGGTTGCGGTGACGCAGGTTCGACAGCTGGTCTTGGCGGGAGCGTTTATTATCGATGCCCGTGAACCACAAGAGTACGCTGATGGACACATCAAGGGCGCGCATAATATTCCACTGAGTCAGTTTCGACAGCGCTTAGTGGAAATTCCAACCAATCAGCCAGTTTATATTCATTGTCAGACCGGACAGCGAAGTTACAATATGGTCCGCGCGTTACTTCAGCGCGGCTATACGAATGTGGTCAACATTGCTGGGTCGTATGCCGAACTAGTTCAGTATGAATATTTTAATGATCAGACAACGGGGCGAACCTCAATTTTGACACGAACATGATGATTGATAACTAAGATATTAATTTCAACAAAATTTGATAACGTAGCAGAGGCTATTGGGTAAAATAGAAGGTTCAGAAGTGTTAGACTGAAATTATCATAAGAAAGTTGGTGGCAAAATATGCGAACGATTGAAGACGATGCAGCGCTTAAGATTCTAGCGGATGTGATTAAGATTCCATCAGTTAACGACCATGAGTTGACGGTCGCAAAATATTTGCAAGCCCTGTTGGCGAAGTATGATATTTCAGCTAAAATTCACCCCATTACCGGTGATCGTGCAAATCTAGTTGCTGAGATTGGTCATGGGCAGCCTGTTTTAGCAGTTTCCGGTCATATGGATGTGGTTGCGGCGGGTGACCTGGCGGCGTGGGACACCGATCCTTTCACCTTAGTAGAAAAATCCGGTCAGTTATTTGGTCGGGGTGTCACGGATATGAAGGCTGGTTTAGTCGCATTAGTCGTTGCGATGATCAATATTCAGCAGCAAGGTGGCCCTAAACATGGCACCATTCGCTTGTTGGCGACAATGGGCGAAGAAGTTGGTGAAGCTGGCTCTGCTGCCTTTTATCAACAAGGGGCGATGCAAGATGCAGCTGGTTTACTGATTGCTGAACCTTCAACGGTTTATGGAACAGCGGCTGAGCAGAAGGGGTCTTATGACTTAAAATTGACGTCTAAGGGTAAGGCGGTACACAGTTCGACACCCGAACGCGGCTATAATGCCTTAGTCCCGCTGATTAAATTACTCAATGAAGCCAATGACTATTTTGAAACGATTCCGGCAGGCGAGATGGGACCGGTCAGATTTAACATTGACGTGTTAAACGGTGGGGACCAAGTAAATTCGTTACCCGATTTAGCGACTGCACTCGTTAATGTGCGGACGATTCCGGAATACGATAATGACCAAGTGACCCAAAAATTAACGGACCTGATCGCAGCGTATAATCAGCAAGGTGCTAACATTAAGATGACCGCTATCATGAATGAGTCACCAATTGCAACCACGGCTGATAATCGGTTAGTAAAGTTAGTGCAGGCCATTGGCAAGCCCTATGCTGGCCGCGATGTTGTCGTTGCCTCAAGTCCGGGAATTACCGATGCTTCTAATTTGGCTAAGCGTCAACCAGCCGATTTTCCCTTTGCGGTTTATGGACCGGGTAATATGACCCAACATCAGGTCAATGAAAGTTTACCAAAACAGATGTTTTATGACTTTATTGCAATTTATCAACAGCTGTTTACACGTTTTTTGGCCGAGTAATCGGTGTTGATTGATCGTAAAATCAAAGACCCGCTAGCAGTCAGTGACTGTCAGCGGGTCTTTGAATGGTTAGTACCAATTTTCAGGTGCATGGGTCGGTGTTGAAAAAGCAACGGCAATTTGTCGCAGGGCTTCGTAAGTTTCGGCGGTATTTACCCCTAAAATTGTCGCCATTCGTTGTTCACTGGTTTCAAAGAAACGTTCGATCTTGGTGGCTAATTGGCGGGCCTTGGGTGTTAGGAGTAGTCGTTTGTAGCGACCATCGTCCTTTGCTGGCACGCGAATGAGTAAATCAGCGGCTTCCATTTTGGAAACGAGGCTGGAACAGGTTGCTTTACGAATATTGAACTCTAATTCTAAGTCCCGTTGGAAGAGGTCGTGATGCTGTTCATTGTTGGCAATAAAGTTGATCGTACTGATTTGCATGCCAGTTAGTCCCAGTGATTTTGCATAATGGTCTGAGTCCCTGGCTAATGCATTGTTCGCTTTCTTAATCATGATTCCTAATGAATCTTGCATGGGAGGACTCCTTAATGATATTATGGTTCGTATTCTAACTAAAGTGAATTATAAGAACTAATTTTTAAAAAGTCAATTAAAATAGAGCTTAAAATTTTGAAATAGTGTGCTAAAATAGTTAATTAGTTCGCATTCGAACTATAGGTTAAGGAGCTGATTTTAAGTATGGAAAAACGTGTTGACCTCAAATTGATTCTTGCAATCGTGGCTGCCGGATTACTTTCATTTTGCGGAGTGATCGTGGAGACTGCGATGAATATCACTTTCCCTAAGTTGATGCGAGAATTTGCACTCAATACGGCGACGGTCCAGTGGATGACCACGGCTTACTTGTTAGTAGTCGCAATTATTGTGCCAATTTCGGCGTTTCTGAAACGCCGTTTTCGCACTAAAACGCTGTTTGTGACAGCCAATTTATTGTTTATACTGGGATTGGTCGTTGACGCGACCGCGACCAGTTTTCCCGTTTTAGTCACTGGACGAATCATTTAAGGACTGGGAACTGGGATTGCTTTACCGTTGATGTTTAATATTATTATTGATTGGGCACCGGCACGGCAGAAAGGGACCTTGATGGGAATTGGCACGCTGATTACCGCAATCGCCCCAGCACTGGGGCCGACTTTTGGGGGCTTGATCGTTAGTTGGATGGATTGGCATTGGATTTTCGTGCTGCTGATCCCGGTACTCGTGATTTCACTTGTGTTAGGGCTATATGCGATTCGGCAAGCCCAGCCGACAGTTAAAGTTGGATTTGATGTGGTCGGTTGGCTGATGATCGTCCTCTTATTCGTTGGCTTTACAATTGGATTTAGCAAATTAGCCACGATTACCACGCAACCACTGATTTTTGTGGCTTGGCTAGTAGTCGGTCTGATTGGTCTTGTGGGGTTCGTTATCCGCACACGTCGAGCGGCACAACAGCTAATCAATCTGGCGATTTTTACCACAAAATCTTATGATTTGCAATTAATGGCGTACTTTTTGGTTCAAATCTGTGCCCTCGGGTTGGCCTTCATATTGCCCAACTACATCCAGTTAGTGAACGGCAAGAGTGCTTTGTTAGCTGGCTTGTTTGTACTACCTGGCGCGGCAATCGGGGCTGTTTTTGCCCCACTAGGTGGACGTATTCTAGACAGTCTGGGTGCAGCCAAACCAGTCCTAACGGGTTCAACAATTTTGGTTATTGCCATGGCACTGTTTACGGTGTTGGGGATGCACCTGTCAGGCGGTTTGATTTTAGCCATTTACATTTTATTAATGATTGGTATTGGCTTAACCATGGGTAATACGATGACGAGTGGCTTACAGCAGTTGTCAGCTGAGCATCAAGCTGATGGCAATGCCGTGTTCAATACCATGCAGCAGTTTGCAGGGGCCATTGGGACTTCAGTCGTGTCCGCCGTTATCACGTTAGTTCAAGTACAGACGACTGGAACTAGTGCGCATCGGACAGCGTTAGGGTCAACCATGGCGTTGGGGTTATTGCTGATTTTAGTGCTGATTGAATTGGGGACCATGATATTGGCAATGAAGACGCGTCAAGCTGGTCAACGATAAAAATGTTATAAAAAGATTGACATTGTTTTGAGAAGGTGTAATCTTTAGTTGTTCAAAAGTTAATCGGCGATGACGTTCGCCACATAATAATTGATAATCAATTTGATGACGTCTACTGTTTGTTTTTCAGACAGTAGGCGTCTTTTCTTTTTGGTTAAGAAGGAGAGATTGATATGGAAAAACAAGTTATTGAAACGGTCGCGCGTTTTATAATTAAGTTAGCCACCCAGCCAAAATGGTAAAAAAAAGACACC